>NZGS01000003.1 GCA_002690995.1 Rhodospirillaceae bacterium | reverse complement strand
GAGCTCACTGCCGCGGCCGTACCAGTTTCCCGCCGCATACATATTGAAATATGTCTCGGTGGAGGCGCTAAAACTTAATTGTTGTTTATCCTGGTAAAACATCAAGTGAGCAATAGCAGTGGCGGCAGTGGCGGTATCCATATCCTCCGCTTCAACTGAACTAACATCTGTCATTGCGAGTTTTTCTTTCTTGACTGTTTCTACATAAAAACAAAGGTAAATATTTCGACGTTTAATCGGCTGTTTATTGTGTAACGCCTAACTGATTTTGAACCTTTAAAGCCGTACCCTCCGTCTCCTTCAACGCGATGGCCGCGTCAAGGATATGGCCTGCACCTCTAGCAATCGTACTATCACTCTTCAGGAGATAAGCGGTTGTTTTCACTAACTGAGTATTTGCATTAAATAATCCTGTATCATTGAAGAACCAAGTGACCCAACTATCTGGCTTGAAACTAACATACATATCTATCCATAACTTATTAAATTGCGTTCCTACCATCATCCAATTTATATTTCCTGCCATGTCAAATTTCATGGTGGCTGCCAGTTTTAATGTTGCCTCGCCACCAATTTTGTATGCGTACTGATCTACAGCATAGGGCCAGAACATGCCCGCAGCAACTTGTGCAGCAATTTGACCTGCTTTTGTTGGTGAAGATCCTTCTGGCATTTTTACGCCATATTGAGCTTTCGCACTAAACTTCACTGTCATTGGCGAAACAGAGTTAAACGCTTTAGGTTCCCAAGGCTCCATCCAACTATTCTTCCATTTTCCTTAACTTCGCTATAATCTGTTCGTCAAAGGGTAGAGAACCCTCCGCTGTTGCCTCCTCACCGCCGCCATATTCTTTTCTTACCTCGTAAACGGCGTTGAATGTCAGTATTTTGTTGTTCAACATTTCTCTGTAAGCCTCGAGAGATAACTCTTCTCTCTCTATTGAGCTAGAAGTTCGCTTTTTTTCTATTACAGCGGCCACAGAAGTTGCTTCCGAGGCGAGGTTAGCATCCCCCCCCTGGCTCACAGCAGTTTCAAAAGCGCTTTTTTCTTTCACTTCAACCATTACGATATCTCGGCTACCATTACTGCCACTTCACTATGGACCTTTATTTTTTACATCAGAGGTACAACAAGAATTAAACCTTGTTAACTTGCGCTAACTTTGCTTTCAATGTCTTATTTTGAAGCCTGAAACCTCCTAACTTGTCTTTTTTTAGCTTCGTATTAAGCCCCAGTGATTCTACGGATTGGCTCGTCGCGTTGCCTTTTAAAACATTTAATACTGACTCTATTTCCGCAAGATGATACTTCATTTGGGTTCCTTTTATCTCGTAATTCATCCCAAAAAGAATTTCGTCCTGTCCGTAAAGTAATGGCATTCCAACTGCAATCCTGTATAACGCGCTGTACGCAAACCAACTCCCAACACACTTCATATTGTAAGCCCCGCCCGCATCTGCGTAGGCGGTTGCCGATGCTGAAATACTTGTCGTAAACTCCGTCGACGTTGAAGTTAATGGGACTTCGAGATATAAATTTTCCGCGCCCACGCCTCTACTGCCCTTCCGCCTTTTTCATCTCAGAACATAGCATCAATTTTACTTTTTCAAAACACACCTTAATCATATTAAGCAAAGTTTGCCGAAATATTTATCATTTTCGCTCTATATCATCTGAGGTTGCTGCTTCGTAAATATTCAGGTTTCCGCCATGGGAGAAGTTAATATTCCCGACAACGTCTATTTTTAAATTACCGCCTACATAAAGTGTATAATCGTTCAAAACATCTTCTACTTTATTATTTTTAGTGACATCCACACGATCGTTTGATGCCGTCAACAAGCGATGGGCTGTCATGTCATCCCTACTGCCAGTCGCTATGAACATCACACGTTCGGATCCAAATTTATCATAAAAAAGCAGTTGATTTCCCCCAGAGTCATGGATGCCACTTACGTATTTAGTCTGGCCCTCGGTTTCTGACACTTCTGAAATTTCACCACTAACTGTTGCGTCATACAGTGCTTTGGAGGCGCTGTTATAAAGTGAGCCGACGATTACCGGGCGATCAATATCGCCGTCGAGAAATTCAATGATAACCTCGTCGCCGACACGGGGTAGGATTTGCATGCCATGCGAAGCCCCCGCCCAACCTTGGGCAAGCCGAACGCGGATTCCTAAATTATCCTTGTCCCACTTATAACGGATCATCGGACGGTGATTTTCATCCACGTCAATTTCTTCACCAGTACTGGTTGTAGTTACAATTGCTGTCACGGGGCCCCTAATAATTGGTGTTGGCGTTAGGGGCGCCGGTGAAAAATCATTTTCTATTGGCATTAAATCAAATGCATTTTTATATACTGGCAATCCATCCGATTGTCGCTCAAGTGTATGAACTGTTTGCCGTATCAACATCGTTCGGCTTAATAAGTCTGGCGAAAGATTATCGTTTGGTCCATCTGGCAGAGCGACCTTCACGCCGGGCATAAAAAGCTGATGCTTTCCAAAGCCCATGCAGAGAGTTTCCACCGATTTCAACATCTTTGCCCGCCTTGGCGACACATTGTCCAATCCATCTGAAAGCTCGTTGAAACCGCCAGGATAATCAAAAATTTCAACAACAGAGTCAGTGGATGGCGATTTTGCATCCAAGCTGGCAGTTGCATTATCTGCATCGTAATCCCGCGTTCTGTACTGTTCCGGCACGAACTGCTCCTGCAAATTCAGGTTGGTTACATAGTCGCTAAATAACTCGGAGCCCTTTGGTCCGCTACTGGCTAAGTCAATTGGCTCGACGTCTAGTATCCCACCCAAAAATGCCGTGTTGTCTTCACCAATTATAAGCCTGCATTCATCCTCCGAGTGATCAAAGTAAAAAAATAATCCATCCCGCTCAAAAAGACGGGATATGAACGCATAATCTGATTCTTGGTATTGCGTTGCAAACTCGTGAAATTTCAAAGAACTCGTGATCGAAGATTGATCGGTAGATGGCGAATCAATCAAATTTGCGGGATATTCTCCTAGAATGGTGGAAAATATCTGAAGGCTGTTGCCGGAAAGGATCCTACTCTTTTTAGTGTAGGCTAGATACCAAATCCACGGGCAAACTAAAAATTCCATCGCCGCTTCAGACGAGCCCTGACCGCCGAGGACTATTGCTTTGAATATGGTGCCGTGGAAATATCTTGGTGTTGCTTCTTCGCAAGCAATGGAGAGCCGGGCCGACAAGCCCAAAAAATCACTGGGGGAAGCTGTTGTCAAATCAATTTGCGTTCTAATACGCAGCCTGCATGGGGGCGTTAAATCTTCGTGAATATTGAAGTCATTTCGTGTACATTCTGCATAACCATGGGGTCTGGAAGAAGTAAACGGAGACCAAAAAGCTTCAGTTTCAGCGAGACTATCTTTCGAATTTTGAGCCTTTGTAGTTACCGCAAAACTATTTTGAGCCTCTGAAGATACTTTAAACGGATTTAGAACGCCTTGATGAACACTTCTCCTTTCCAGATCCGCGCTCATTCCCGAAATATTTTCGGCAAGCCAAAATGCCACTATCCCGTCGTCATCAAATTCGAAGTCCGACGAACCGCCCGGATTATAAATTTGAAATTTAAAGGCTGTCATATTGCCAAAGCTCTCGCAAGTTCACTGATTATTAATCCTCAAAGTGGTATTCAAAATCATTATCATAACTTAAGCTAATTTTAATGTTTTGAAAACTATCGCCTGTCGCTATTTTATCGAGAACTTTGCCGGATAAACCCGGCAATAGCGTTTGATTCAAAATCCTGTCTACAACGCGTGCGCCGCTTTCTATCTCCTCGCACGACGCCACAATACGCTCGACAACATCGCTGTTATAAGACAGAGATGCGTTGTATCGATCCATAATCCTCGTTTTAATTTTTGCGAGTTTAATCTCTACAATCTTACCATACTCCTCATTATTTAACGGGAGATAAGGGATGATACTCATTCGCCCTAAAAGGGCCGCTTTGAAATGGGATTGAAGGTGCGGACGTATTAAATCGATCAGTTCCTGAGATGATGGCCGGTCAGGGCGTTCAACACACGCATCAATGATGGCTTCCGCTCCTAAGTTAGAAGTCATGATAATAAGCGAGTTTTTAAAATTTACTTCCTGCCCTTCGCTATCTTCGAGCATCCCCTTGTCAAAAACCTGGTAAAAGAGCTCACCCACATCAGGGTGTGCTTTCTCAAATTCATCGAGAAGAATTACAGAATATGGGTTTCGCCTAACGGCTTCAGTCAGCACACCGCCGCTTCCGTACCCAACGTATCCCGGAGGGGCACCTTTGAGCCCTGCCACGGTATGTGCTTCCTGATACTCTGACATATTTATGGTGATCATTTTTTCTTCGCCGCCGTAAAGTAAATCAGCAAGCGCTGTTGCTGTCTCAGTCTTGCCCACACCGCTCGGGCCTACCAATAAAAACACACCGGTTGGTTTCCCTGGCTCGTTCAGATTGGCCCTTGCTGTTTGTATGCGCTTTGAAATTTCCGAAATTGCATCTGACTGACCTATTATATATTCGCTCATGTGAGAGCCTAGATTAATAATGCTTTTAATTTCATCAGAGACCATTTTACCAACGGGTATACCGGTCCAACCAGAAATAACATCTGCGATAACGGAGCCATCTACTTGTACCGGCACCATGGGCTGATTTTCCTGAATATTGTCTAGCTGTAGTTGCAACGAGTCGAGCTGCTGACGATCCTCGTCACTTGGTAACTGCTCATCCGAAGAGCTGTTTAACTTCCCTCGAAGCGCGATTACCTTCTTCACTAATTCCTTTTCAGAGTTGTATCGTGCCTCCAACTCCAATTTTTCATTTTCCAACTTAGCGATTTCATCGGCGACTTCATTGATTTGGCTCTCATCAGCCTTTCCTATTTGTTGCTCCTTTAAAATTCGGTCAAACTCACTTTTTAAAATGATGAGCTGATGTGAAAGACCTTGAAGCGCCAAGGGCTTACTATTCTGGGCTATAGCAACTCTGGAGCAAGCAGTATCTAGGACGCTTATTGCTTTGTCTGGTAGTTGCCGGCCTACGATGTAGCGAGAAGACAGAGCGACCGCCTCCTTAAGCCCGCTCTCTAAAATTAGCACTCCGTGATGCTTTTCAAGCGACGGGGCGACCCCACGCAACATCGAAACTGCGACCTCCGGCTCAGGTTCTTTTACATGAACAAGTTGAAATCGCCGGGCAAGCGCTGCGTCTTTTTCAATATATTTTTTATATTCCGACCATGTAGTAGCACCAATCGTCCGCAATTCGCCGCGCGCCAAGGCGGGCTTAAGCAGGTTGGCGGCATCGCCTTGCCCTGCAGTGCCTCCGGCACCGATCAAGGTATGCGCCTCGTCAATGAATAATATTATCGGAACGGGCGATTTCTTTACGTCATCTATGACCGACTTCAATCTTTCTTCAAACTCGCCGCGCACACCAGCACCCGCCTGCAGAAGTCCTAGATCGAGCGATCGAACTTCAATATTTGACAATGTCGGCGGTACATCTCCTCGCGCAACCGCGTTTGCCAAGGCTTCCACAAGTGCAGTCTTTCCAACTCCTGGATCACCTATTAAAAGCGGATTATTTTGTCGTCGCCGCATTAATATATCAATGGCCTGGGCAAGCTCAAGATCGCGCCCTATGATATCGTCAAGGGTTCCTTTTTGGGCCTCATCAGACACATTTATTGTATATTTTTCAAGTGCTTGACCAGTTTTCTTAACTCTGTATATTGCGTCAGCCTCAGGGCCACCTGCTTTATTTGCCTTTTGCCCCTTATTTTCGGAGCTGCCATTTTGCTTACCTTTATTTTTTACGGCTTCAACAGTGAAATTCACTAAAGATTTCAAATCTGTTTTTAATTGTGAGATGGGTACTTCTTCTAGGATCGGTGTTGATTCTATTATCGCTTCTCTCAGTTGATTGTTATCCAACAGGGCCAGCAGGATACCGCCAGATCGAATACTTTCCTCTTTTAACTCCAACGAGGAAACTAGCCATGCTTCTTGAAGTAGTTTTGGCAATAAAGGCGCAAATGTAGGCGTGCGGCCGGCGCCGCGTTTAAATCCCTCTATTGCTCCTGTCAGTTGAGCTGAAAACGAAGCAAGTTTGATGTCATAGGCTTTTAATATCTCTCCGAGATCAGATCGTTCTACTTGTACAAGTTTACTCAGGAAGTGCTCGATTTCCACATAAAAGTTTGTCTGAGAAACACAAAGTTGAGCAGCCTCCTGCAGCGCAAGCCGACAGATTGGGTTCATCCTTGCAATTAATGTTTTTACGTCTAAGTCCACCTGCTAGTTCCTTAGCAAAATAGTTACTTGGCGATCTTCCGGCATTTCGTCGTTTGCTAATAACCAAGAAGACCAACCCAATCTTGTTGACCCATCCCGGCTTAACAACGCCTTTTCCCGTGTCCCCTGAGCCGCAATTAACCTAAGACGAATTGTAAGAGATTGATCCACAGAAAAGTTTAATAATTCTTTCAAGGGCTCAAAGTTTTTCCCGTCAGTTAGAAAACTTTCAAATTGAGAATTCGAAAGAGGCCCTAGCTCAATCTCTATTCCTCCCCCCTGATCCCACACTCTTCCGCCAACAACAGTAGAAAGTCCCAAGCGATTATTTCTACCATTCTTCCCAATTTTTGTCTGGAGTTGTTCATCGATTTTGAGCCAGCGACCGATAAACTCATTCATTTTTGTAGGAATATTGAATAAACCAGTAATTAACTTCTCAACTGCCGGCCTGGAAAGTGGTCGATTTGCCAACAAGCCGGAGAAGCGAAGCAGCGCAAGATTTGGCATGCCGAGTTTTTTTTCAACGTCTATTTCCGAAAGACCAGCTGTCGCTAATATGTTTTGGCCTAACGGATGACGTTCCCCAACAACAGCAGCTAGGCTCGCTGAAACACGGGACTTAGACTCATAAAGTAACTGAACCAACCTGTTATTGAAAATATCAAGAAAAGCAGCGGCACCAGCGTTTTTTGATCTCGTTTCATCTATTATCACCTGAGACAGTGGTTGCGGTAATGGTCCATGTGCCCCAGCTAATCCCATAAAGTTCACACGCATCTCAGCAGGCTCGTTTGTGCCCTCCGAGAGGTTAATTTCTGTAATATTAGTCGTTGGGAAAGCCTGAGAAACGACACTTGAAAACTTCACTTGCTGTTGAGTTGAAGCCTCTTCGGATTCAGCGACCCCAAGCCGCCGCCTGAGTTGTTCTATTATTTTTACTGCCTGAAAAAAATCAAACTGCTCGGGCTTTTCCGTCAGCAGTCTCTCTATATCGAGGCCTGTTCTCCAATTACCGGGTCCCATGTTTTCCAAATTCCCTGGCGTTGAATTAGCTCTATTTCGAGCTGGCTGAAACTATTTACCGATCCATAAAGTGCAAAGAACCTACTGAGTACAGCCCCAAGCAGAAATGGATTACCCCCTACGAAATTCCGTTCATCGACTGTTAAAGAAACCTTATTGCCTCGGCAAAAACCCCGCCAAGAGTCGTCTCCTATCCGCCTTACGACCTGCTCAACCTTCAAGTTTCGCAAACCCATGACTTCTTGAAATGTCGAGGGTCGATAATCAGGACAATAAAGTCGCAGTATCTCTCTCAAAGCAGTTATAGACGCTTTATCATTAGAAAAAGAAAATGAATTCAAATTTAATTGCGATACTAAACGCCAAAGTGTTTCCCCTTCGACGGGGCCATAAACAGTGGGGCTAGGCTTGCTTATAATGGTGCAAAGTGCCCCATAATCCTCGTCACCTTGAAGGACTGCACCAACAGGTAATTGCTCGACTAAATTCCTGTTAGAGCAAAGCGCCTGCACCATCACTGTTTCACCGGCGGGGCGCTGCGGTTGAAAAGCAGTATCCACAAAAGATATGTGCATCTGGCTCCCGGCTAGATCTGTACCTATGCCGCTTCTCTTTGAAAACCAAAATTCCGTCGGAACTTCTCTGCCAATTTCGTGTCTATATCCAAAGTATGGTTCAAGTGTCCTCATTTCTTTAACTGCTGGAGAGGATACCGTAACCTTATTTATTGAGTGAATTTCATAATTAATTAAACCGCCTGCTTCTGGCTCGAGGAAATACTGCTCTTTTGTGTGATCAAGCCTTATTGGCTCAAGCGTTTTAGGAAACAAATTAATGACCGGCGTGCAACTCGTTAGGAAATTATAGGAACTGACTTTCATATTTCTAGGCGGAAGACTCTCTAGCCCTAAAAGTATGGTGAGCTTGTTGGATAAAGGGCGCCGATTGAGTTCGTTTAAATCGACATACAAAAATTTTTCGGGGAACGAAAAATATTCTGATAATAATCTGTAAGCCGCTAGAGCCTCGGCCCTCTCATGCAGGACGGCTTCGTCCTTTCCAAAACCAACCTCACTGACGATAGATCCGCCAATATAAACTGGCGCATCGTCCTTTTCGTCAATAAAAATGGTTGATGCAATGCCTGACGTAAGTATCTCGTGCAAATCTGATACTATTTTTAAATCCCCGACCAAATGCAATCGCAATTTATCGATCGATATATCGGACAACGGCATACCCTGCCCAATAAGTTCCAGTTTCAAGACACTTGCCGTTTTTGATGTATCAAAATAATTATAAGAGGAGACTGATTCAATCGACGCATTCGATACTTCGATAGGTTTCACATCGACATCGTAGCAGGTCATAAAACGGCAAAAGTCTCCCTGGTCTGTCTGAGCATATAAAGGCGAACCCCTAGGTATCAAACGGCCACTTGGAGCCACAGGCACATCTTTGGAAGTCTTAAAATATGCCGTACTCATGGGAGGCGTTGGATCTGATAAAAACGGGTAGAGTTGCTGCAGTAACGCTTCCGGGATAAGTGAACTCTGATCATCTATCCGTGCTTGTATCCGGGCGGTGAGAAACGCAAAGGACTCTAACAGCCTTTCAATCTGCGGGTCTGAACTTTCCTGCTCCGAAAGCTCGAGACGCGATGCTATTCTAGGATATTTTACTGAAAAGTCCCGGCCAGCCTGTCGCAAATACTGCATTTCTCCGCGGTACAATTCAATTAATCGATTATCGAAATCAGACATGTTACTCGCCGTGTCTCTCTGCGTGAATTGCAATTTCGAAACTAAATTGATGCGTAACTTTGTCTAAGCGCAATTTTGCATCGATTATCACAATTGGCTCGCCATTGACTTGCTGCTCCAACGGGATCTCCACGGCTACATCCAAAAGTCTTGGCTCGAACCTTTTTATAGCTTTTTCAATATCTCGGGCGATGTACCGCAGATCCCGAGCGCTTTTAAACGAAAAACCTGCATAATCCCCAATTCCATATGCTATGGTTGAGGACGCAATGTCTGCATCGAAAGAAGCGGCTGATCTACGGGTGTTCAGCAGATCAGATACTTCTTTAGCAACAGAACTTTGTACCTCTTCAATCGAATAAAAGCGGAGTGGCGTTGCCTCAAACGGGCCCTCTGTTGTTGATTCGGATAGCCTATCGAAGAGCAATGCCCTTGCGCCTGATTGAACGGATCGCCCTGCCATATATCTTTCCTAAACTAAGCTATAGATAAGGCAAAACCCTTATTTTTTAAACCACGGATAACTTTTGCTGTCATTTACTCAATAGCATTCTGAATGACATTGTATGTCATATCATTTGACCCACCAGCAATACCCATTTCGGTGAATTTTGTGTAAGTGTCCGTTATCACTGCGTAGTCAATTGTGAAAGATTCGATGGGCATTTCCAGCTGCTCAAGATCAAAGCCTCTAGAGTCGAGGAGGTTGTAAGCCGTGATCCTCGCGCCAGTGAGTACAATTTCTCTGTACGCTATCAGACCGCCAGAACCTGTATTTCGAGCAAAAGTGATCGTACAATCTGCAATCGGAGAGCCAGCCATACAATGCTTGACTATGTCAGGGGTTCCTAAACACGTGTGCTTGGTTAAGGTTAAACCACTATGCTGACTAGCCCCAACGGGGTTTGTCGCACCGTTTGCGCGCTGCACCGGGCATACCACCGTAAGGTCGGCTCTAAGTATATTCGTTTGGTCTGCGTATTCAGTTTCAATAGCCTCGCCATTAATATCCGCACAATCTAGGAAGACTCTGTTTGTCTTTGGTGCCGTTGATGCTTCTACCATTTCTTTATCCTTTATTCACAATCTTTGTTTATTAACTGTTTTTATATGAAAGTTTTAAGGCTCCTCTCGGAGCCTTAGCAAAAGTTAGGCCTGCGGTGGAGGTAATTCTGCCACCAATCGGATCGAAGCGGATAATTCCTCTAACTGAAAGTGGGGCCTTAGAAAAGCTGTTGCTGTATACACGCCTGGCTTCCCAGGAACCTCGGAAACATCAACTCTTCCCTCTCTCAAAGGGAACTTAGCCTTACTCGATTGACCGGCATTATCATCTAACAGTATATAGTCCGCCATCCAAGTGTTCAGGTAGGTACTTACTTGATCTGCAGTCATGAATGAGCCGATTTTATCTCTCATCATCACCTTAAAATAGTGCGCAAACCTGGAGGCGGCTAAGACATATGGAAGCATGGCTGACAGCCTTGCATTCGCATTTGCCGAGTCAGTATTGTATGTCTTCGGTTTATTAACAGTATGACCGCCAAAGAATGCAGCTTTATCTGTCCCCTTGCAGTGAACCAACGACAAAAAGCCTAAATCATTTAACTCTTTCTCCCGTCGATCGGTGATAGCAATTTCAGTTGGGCATTTCAGTGCAATATCTCCTTCGTCCGTAAGGAAAGTATGCGCAGGCAGACCTTCAACGATACCTCCGCCTTCGACACCCCTAATGGCAGCAGTCCAACCATGCAGCGCGAAGGCATTGGTTATGCGTTCGCCCAAAACATAAGCTGGGTTACCCCACAGGTACTTGGAGTGATCACTTCCATCTACGCTTTCAACATAATTCATCTCTTCGACCGGCTTTGTTTCTGGCCCATATGGCAGGCGCATTAAAACCCTTGGTAGCGTTAGCGTCACATACCTTGAGTCTTCGGTATCTCTAAAAGATCTCCATTTGATCAATTCGGTTGATTCAAATAATTTGGCCATATCTCTTGGGTTTCCGAGCTCACCAAAACCGCCCATATCAAACATAGCTGGTGACGCAGCAGCAAGGAATGGGGCGTGGGCTGCAGCCGCAACACCGGCCATTTTTTCCATGAAAGCAATATCTGGTGCTGATCGGCCTATGTAGAAATCTCCAATTAAAAGGCTGTAAGGTGTGCCACCGTAGCTTCCATACTCGTCCTCATAGATCTTTTTAAATAGATTTGATTGATCAAACTCAACGGCTTTGTCGAGGTCTTTTTGTAATTCTGATCTCTGTGCAGGAAGAAGCCGTATTTTTAATCTTGTTGACGTTTCAGTGTTCATCACAAGATGACTTAAACCACGCCAAGAACCTTCCATTGCTTGGAAACCCTCATCGTGCATGATCTCACTAAGTTGTTCAGAAATTAAATCATCTAACGCAGCAATCTGATCAGTTATTAATGTTGCCACGTCTTTCTGAGACAAATCTTCGTCGTTCAAAACTCTGTTCGAGAATTCTCCGATCAAATCCATTGCGTAGGCCCGCTGATCTTCAGTCCGAGCTAAGTGCCCTTGATCAACAATTTCGTCTAATATATTTTCCGCCATCTTGCGTTCCTTCTAATAAAATATTCCATATGTTCTATGGGTGAAATTTTCCAGTTTAACCTTCTTCAGGCTCGTCTACGCCGTCTGTGCCTGTTTCATCCTCACTTGCACTTGCCTGCGGCAGACCATTAACAGCCTCTTTCACCTCGCTTTGCCGTTCGGTATTCGCGACTACATCTCCAAGAAGCTGGTCGAGGTCATCGTTGCCATCTAACTTAGCCAAAAGATCGTTCAATCTTGTTCGGGCGTCATATAACTCTTTTAGGGGACCTACCTGCTTTATTACATTCACGGGCTCAAAATCGTCCATGGACTTAAACGTAAGTTCGGCGTTTATATTCCCACCTTCATCATTTAATTTGTTGGGCACTGAAACTGCTATCGTTGGCTTAATCGAAGCCATCGCGTCATTAAAATTATCTCTATCAATCTCAGAAAATTTTCTCTCAGATAGTGGCGGCAATTCTGAATTGTTTTTACCCGCCAGGTCAGCCATTACGCCTACTATGAAGGGTAGTTCCATTTTTTCGATAGCGTCGCCAGTTTCAACGTCGTACGTTAACTGTACACGGGGGGGCCTTACTCTTTTTAGGGCGTGTTGGGTTCCGTCAGCCATTCTTACTCTCTCCGATTTAAAACAAACTCAAAAAATTATTTCATTTTTTTAAACAGACTGCCCGGTTTTCAAAATCTACTAAAATATTATTGTCGTTAGTAAACCAGAATAATTAAAGGGAGCCACGCAGTTAATCTGTACACCTACCTTGTGCGCATCTTTTTAATTAAAAGGAAAGCCTTTTTTTATCTTTTCAAAATTTTTTTCGAGTTAAACCGGCGATTCGCTAGTTTTATGACGGGATCGTTACAGAGGCATGTCATCAATGTTACATATGTCAAAAAAAAAACGTGATAGAAAAAATTTGTTTCCTTACGTCTCTTTTGTTTGATAGGTGTTGAGGGATTGACGCCCAATCCTCCTTAGAGCGTCGGCTCAACCGCCGAGCTAACTCTGGGCATTCGGGTTAAACTTAAATTCAAAAAGGATCCGTAAACTTGATAGCAAATTACATACGCACGTACCAAAGTAAGATTTTTATGCTTATTTGTGCGCTGTCGCTTTCGGGCTGTGGATTGATGCCTAATCTCATACCGGACATCCAAACCGAGAAAATAAGAATCTCAGCCTCTCCAAGAGTTAACCAAGGATTCCCGGTTGCTGTGGACATTGTCTTGCTCAATGAAAACTTGTTGGTTGAGGGGGTTAAAGACTTGTCAGGCAAAGAATGGTTTAAAAAACGCGACCAATTTGCAATAGACCATCCAAAACTCGCTCATATAATTCGGCGCGAAGTTGTTGAGGGAGAAAATCTATTACCAGTAAAATTAAAATACTCTCAGAGAACAAAAGCCAAAGGTGTATTTGTCTTCGCAAATTTTCTTGCTGACGGCACCCATCGACTAAGAATTGATACAATCAAAGAACCGAAAATTGTTTTAACAGACAATCTAATGAGGCTGGTGACAAAATGATTTACGCGTTTTTAATCAATACCTTAAAAATTCACATAGCTAAGAAAATCGAAGGTTGTCTTTATGGCTAATTTACCAACCGAACTTTTATGGCATGAGGGAATGCTTCTTCTGCCCCAACACTTTCAACAACAGGCAAATCGGCAAGATATGGTAGTGCACTGGCGTGTCGGTTCGATCAGCCCGAATGCCTGGGGCATAACCGAACTCTCTCTGGATGAAGCATCTATAATCCACGGCCTCTTCAGGATTGAGCGAATGGAAGCGGTAATGCCAGACGGGTTTATTGTTCAATACCCTGGCGAAGGTCAAGGATCCCTAGAGGTGGATCTTACAATACTAAAAGATAAGTTAAGAGCTGCTCCTGGAGGAGTTTTTCTCGCGTTACCTAAACTCTCAAATGGCGCCGCTGGGACGCAAGGAGAACTTCCTCGTTTTACCGCATATCAGGGATCGCCGGTGGCTGATGCGCACACTGGTGACAACGAAGTCTTGATTGAGCGCTGTTCACCAAATCTGAGCTTGATTGTTGGAAGCGAACCGTCTGATCAATTTACGTCGCTACAAATCGCGGAGGTCACGTGCCGCGATGAAGCCTATAATGTGACGACATACTTCCCACCTACGCTTCGACTGCAATCATCATCTTGGCTCGGCCAACGACTATCAGATCTCTCACGAAGGATGCGAGAAAAAACTGTTTTCTTACAGCAACGGATATTTGGTTTAATAGCGGAAGGGAGTGAGACCCAAGCGGCGGATGCCCGTGATAAACTATACGCCGTCTCATGTAATTTGCCTGAACTTGAAATGCTGGTCGCTACTTCCACAGCACACCCCTTTCAAATTTATACTCTATTGATGCGCTTAACAGGATCTTTAAGTATCATGCATCAGAATTTGATACCTCCAACCCCGAAACAATATGATCACAGCAACATGGGGCCAACGTTTGATGAGGTAATAAATTTTTGTAATACTTGTCTGGATGCGATACAAGAGCGATATCAAATGGTCGCTCTTGATGAGATAGACACTGGCTTTTCGTTGAGGGGCTCCGAAAATTTGAACATGAAAACATTGATTATCGGCCTTCGCTTGCGCCCGAGCCAAAGCGAAGAGGATGGCGTGAAGTGGATGAGCTCCGCCATCATTACGAGCGCCGCAAGGGTTGGTGACATGATAGAGCGGCGTATTCGTGGAGCCACCCGACAACGGGTTGAGCGTGAAGCAAGTATGGAGCTCCTTCAGTCTAAAGAGGTTATTCTGTTCGCCGTTGAACTGACTGAAGATGACATCCAGAACAATACTGAACTCCATATAATAAATGTGTTACCAAATATGGGTGATATTAAACCTCTTGAGCTCACCTTATTCACAATGAATTCGAATTAGGATTTAGGTCTTGGAAGAAAACCGCACATTAGACGTTGTCAGGCAATTTCGCCTTTTCTACGAGGTGGTAAAAGAATGTGAGAGCAACGCATCACAAATAACGGTAGATGTCGTAACTACACGAAAAGCTACAAATCAAGACGAAAATCAAACGAATATTGGTGAAACACAACTACCAAACACATCAAGTGAAGAAGCTCCGTCTAGCGACGGAGCCCCAAATGGTGGTAATATTGCAGAAGTCTCAAAAATAGTTGGTCGACTTGTCACCGCATTGGAAGACCGCGGGCGCGACTTCTCTTTATATGGTGGGGAATACGGAGCGAGACTTTTTCAAAGGGTCATTTATATTTTTGCGGCTTTTGCGGACGAAATAATGTTGTCTCGACATTGGAACGGCAGGGAAATTTGGTTAGCCAGTCCACTCGAGGTTAGGCTATTTGGCTCTCAGTCTGCTGGTGAGGAGATATTCTCTGACATCGAGAGTGATCTAGCCGATTACGAATTAGGCAAACGCGACATGGCTAAAGTATATTTAATGGCGTTAAATTTAGGTTTTAAGGGTCGTTATAAAGGATCAGAGAATGAGGGCACGATCAGTAAATATAAATCGTCCTTGTTTGCTCTCATAAACGACAGGGATCCGTCTAATGAACAGGCAGGAAAATTATTCCTTGGCAATATTTATCAATATAACCAAACGGGAGGCTCGCCACAATTTATGCCATATTTAAGGCCTTGGTTACTCTCTATCGTCGCCGTTGTTATTCTTTATGTCGTTGCGTCCCACTTGGTGTGGGCGACGTCGGTTTCTGACTTAGAAGAAGTTGTCCAAAGTCTCATTACGCAATTGAGCCGGTGACGGAGAAGTGAAAAAATGTCTTGGCTAATAAGTGCAGCAGCGAGCGTCGGTAATTCCCCATTATGGGTAAAAATATTATTATTAGTTCTTTTTCTTTTAGTGATAATATTTATCTTCGTACAAATATGGCGTTACGGTGTCCGAAGGGCTAAATTACCTAAAGGTAAAGATCCAAAGACGGAGCTGAATTACGTAGCTCAAAACATGAAATCGTCTTTTATTGCCGCGCATCGTGCTATGAAGGACTTTTTTCCTGGACTCAATTACAAGTATTCAACACCAGTTTTTCTTCTAATCGGCCCAGAGGATTCTGAAAAAACGGAGCTCATGAACGAAGCGGGCCTATCGAGCCAATTGGGGCATACAGTGACCGGCAACCCCTGCACTTGGTCCATTTTTGATCGCGCAACCGTTGTTGACGTTCGTGGAGAAATCATTTTTGGCGGTACTCGCGGTTCAAAAACTAATAAGCAATGGAGCTTATTTGTAAATCTATTCCAACGCTTTCGACCGCAAAGGCCGCTCGATGGAATAATTATTGCTTTGCCAGCTAAGAGCATATTGGATCAGGCATTTAATGCGAAGGAAGCACTTACCGAAACAGCAGAAACCATTCATCGAAGTATTGGTGAATTACAGTCCAAATTAGGTATGGCGCTCCCGATCTATTTAATAATTACAAAATCCGAAGATATGGCTGGATTTTCAGAGGCTGTTTCTATGTTACCGGACGAATATAGCAGTGAAGCTTTTGGATGGGCTAGTCCCTACCCATCTGGTGCAGCTTATTCTAAAGATTGGTGTGAGGAGGCGTTAAGAGAGCTTGTTCCACGAGTTCAAACTGCAATAAATGAATCACTCACGCTATCAAACCCAAACGACAACGATAGAAACGATGCCATTTTATTTCCAAGTTCCATTGAGAGATTAAAAGACAGTCTGGAAATTTTCCTTGGAACCGTTCTAAGGGTTTCAAATTTTAACAAGTCCGCTTCTTTACGTGGAATATTTTTCACCGGAGCAATAACGGAATCTCAATTATCGCCGGAAACCCCGGTAAATCGTAAGCGGTCTTTTGTCCATGGTCTTCTGGAAAGGAAGATCTTCCCTGAATTTGCTTTGGCTATCCCGCTAAATTTAAAGCTTTTATCAACAAATAAACGCGTCAGATTTGCACAATTTGCTTTTGCTATTACAATTTTATTAGGGATAGTCGGCTTAATGAATGCATCCATCTACCTAGACGACTCTTCGCGAAAACTAACTGCTTCTGTAACTGCGATATCTGCGTCCGCAGAGCAGTTGCGTTTGGCCCATCAAGATGGCCTATCTACACTCGATTTAGTCTCTGTTGGTGAAGCTGTTTCGGTTATGAATAGGCTTGAAGCAATCGGGGAAACTGATCTTCAACTCATCACTGTGCCTACGACATGGTTTGATAACTTACCTAGTCAAATCGTAGAAGTGATGAATTTGGCGTATGATAAGTTTCTCTACGAGGAAATGAATTTGTGGCTCACAGCTCGTGGGACAGAAATCGCTAACTCCGCTCCCGATAGCAAACGTGAATTCCTTTACTATCATGATACAAAAGCTCCAATTGTAAAATCCAAAGATATAGCGATTAATGACGACAGTCCAAGCCCAGACTTTTCAATTGTGGACGGTTATCTGGAGCAGTTATCAACCTTTGAGAGAATGGTTACAAACTACGAAAGGATACAGCCTGATAAAGACACGATTGCCCTTAGGACAGTGGCAAAATACCTATATGATATCGACTTAACAGCTGAGTTCGTTGAATCCGTTGCGCCAACTTTATTTGGCGGTAGAACGAATAACGTCCCCCCCGTAAACCTCGAAAATTTAAAATCCGCTGCGCGTAGCAAGATGGAGCTAGTGTGGGAAAATTTGATATACAATTGGGTGTCCCGAGATGGTTTAGTTGACCAACTTGTTGATTTATCATCGGCGGTAAATATTCAGTACGATAAAGAAAGCATATCAAAGACAGATTACCAAAGGCTTAAGAAAATACGAATTACACTCGGCAAACTGAAGAAGAACCTTAATTCTGGCCGTTATGACTGGATTGCAAATAAAAAACCGATATTAACAAAGGGGTTAGATGAACGGCTGAAAACCATAGAGGCTCAAGGGCTGCTTGGACCTCAGTCAAAAGAGCAGTTGATAGCTCGTTTTAACGAGATTCATCGGGTAACTCGCAGTCGACTCTTACAGTTTCCTATGCCAGATATAGGTTCTGTCATTATAGTTGAAGATGGCAAGCTTAAACTCGCAAACCATTTAGATAGCCTTCACGTCAAACTTGTTGCTGCTGAACTTCAAGATGGAAGGAACAACGCAAAAATAGAGGAAAAATTATCACAAATTGACATTATGATACCGACGAAGGCGCCGAATGGGCAACATGTTGTTTGGGATGTTCAGGTGCTGAACGCTGCCCTCAATGATGCAAAAAACTATGAAGAAATATTTTATCAGGACCCCCAAATATCCCGCTCTAGAAATTCGATGGACGAAACAATTTCTCGCTTAACTGGATACGGTCTTTCAACCAGGATCGCCAGTCAAATAAATATAGCCATCAAATTTAAAAGAACTCCTTACTCTTCCGATTTGAAGGGTATGGAAGATGCACTTAGTGAAAGAGTTGCTAACTTCTCTATGGCAATCAAACCCCTTCAGAGCCTTTTTGAAATTCTAGGTCAGAATGCGTCAAAATCTATTTATATAAATTCAACAGAGCTAGCAATCTCAGAGGCACTTGGAATAATAAAAAGTACAGACCGGCTTTTACTCGCTTCCAACCCATACTCC
Organism: Rhodospirillaceae bacterium; assembly: GCA_002690995.1. Lineage (GTDB taxonomy): Bacteria > Pseudomonadota > Alphaproteobacteria > Thalassobaculales > Thalassobaculaceae. The sequence goes on along the minus strand of NZGS01000003.1, from coordinate 62 downwards.
GCAAGAAACAAAAACTTTTCGAAATGGGACGGTGCTACCCCTCCATTACGTCAGCTTATTGG
>NZGS01000002.1 GCA_002690995.1 Rhodospirillaceae bacterium | reverse complement strand
CCCAAACTTGTTTTTGAAAATCAGTGCCAATTAAAATTGTAGGTATACTGAAATACTTTGTTTGATTGTTAAAGTAAGCATCCAATTGATCAACGATTGATCCAAAACCCGAGCTCTCCTCAATCCACTCACCCATATTCTCCCTGAGTTGCTGTGCTTTTAGAATGACTAGATATTGGAGGCTGTCACCACTCCCAACCAGTCGCAGAGGACCAATAGGACTGTCTATGTCCCTATAAGATCGTTTTGTCCCTTGATACATTGTTGATCTCCCGTATTAAAGTTTAAACAGGTAGTGCTTTTTTATCCAGCATCTTGTTTGTGAATATTGACTGTTTTAACTAAGAAAAGTTTAATGAAAAAATGGAAGAAAAATATATATCGCTTTGGGATAAATCAGCCGAAGAAAATGACTACGCAGGTCACGTTGAAACAACAAGAGATGCTGATGTTATTGTTGTGGGTGGTGGCTTTACCGGACTATCTACAGCTTACCACGGTGCCAAGCTTGGACTTGATATACATGTTTTAGAAGCCAATAAAATTGGATATGGCGGCTCAGGTCGCAACACAGGTTTGGTGAATGCTGGATTATGGTTACCCCCTCAAGACGTAAATAAAAAATTGGGAACTGAAACAGGCGCAAGTTTGATTGAAACATTAGGGAAGATGCCTGAGTACGTTTTCTCCTTAATCGAGAAACATCAAATTCAGTGTGAGGCAACCCAGAATGGGACCATTCATGCAGCGCATTCCCTAGCAGGGCTGAAGAATTTAGAGGCCCGCGCACAAGAATGGCAACGCTTAGGTGCACCTGTCGAATTACTTTCGGCAAAAGAAACGGAAAGTAAAACGGGCACCAAAAGGTTCTACGGTGGTCTATTAGATAATCGTGCTGGAACGATCAACCCTATGGGGTATGTGAGAGGACTAGCTAGAATAGCACTTGCCGCCGGAGCGAGAATATCAACTGGAATTCAGGTGGAAAAACTATCGAGAGAAAATGGTTTGTGGCAGGTTCAACTTGGGAAGCAAATACTACGAGCAAAGACTGTTATCTTAGCAACAAATGCATATACCGATAATCTTTGGCCCGGACTAAAACAAACATTCACAAAAATTAATTACTTCAATATCGCGACAACTCCAATTAATGAGAAGTTATATGCTATTCTACCTGAAGGACATGGACTTTGGGATACAGGAAAAATTATGTTTTCCTTACGAAAAGATATTCATGGCAGACTCGTCATAGGATCGATGGGTTCGATAGTAAAGGGCATGGAAAAGATGTCTGAAAGATGGGCTGTTCGAAATCTTCGCCGGCTGTACCCAGAACTAGGTGAAATCAATATTGAAAACGCTTGGCACGGAAATATCGCCATGACGCCCAATCACCTTTTTAGGATTCATAAACTTGCTGACAATCTCTACACCCCAATTGGATACAATGGACGAGGCATAACCACCGGGACAATGTTCGGCAAAGTGTTTGCTGAGCTTCTTGCAGGAAAGGAAGAAGCAAAGTTACCAGTTCCCATTACTCAGCTATCACCTGTAAAAGGCAGGTTATTAAAGCAAAACCTCATGCATCTGGCCTTTACCATCAATCAATTCGTCAAGTCGCTATAATTTGGTACTGAAATATAAAAGCGCAGAAACCAAGCTATATTAAACTACAAAGCAAGGTACAATTCCGATGAACTCTACAGAAACGGCGAAAAAAGTAGCTTCAAAGATATTGGAACGAGATAAGACTTGTCGATCGATGGGGATATGCTTGGAGTACATAAATGAGGGTACAGCTACCTTGTCTTTAGAGATTAAAGAGCAACACGTAAATGGACATGGTATTTGCCACGGAGGAATAATCTTTACACTTTCGGATAGTGCTTTTGCCTTCGCATGTAATAGTCGCAATGCAGCGAGTGTCGCTCAACACGCGAGTGTCACTTTCATAAAGCCTGCAGATTTAGGAGACAAGCTCTTTGCAACAGCAAAAGAAATAAGTCTCGTAAAACGTAATGGTATTTACGACGTGACGGTAACAAATCAAAATGCCAATGTGATAGCAGAGTTCCGAGGATACTCCAGAACGATCAAAGGCCCTGTGCTCAAGGAAAATTAAAAATTATCTAAGGCATTTTTAATTTTTAGTTAGGGATTTAAACGAAACAAAATTCGATTAGTCCCATTATGGAAATTCTATATTTTGAATTTTGATGGTTTTGCGTGCTGCAGTTAGGTGTTATTTTTTTTTATATATTAGTTTTTTTTGCATCACTAGAAATTTTTTGAAATGAGAAATTTACAGATTTATCGCTATGTCGATACCATCTCTCGCACCGGCTCCATAAGAAAAGCGGCAGATCGCCTAAATATAACTAGTTCAGCATTGAACAGAAGAATCCTATCTTTAGAAGAAGAACTTGGCTTTCAAATATTCGAGCGTATCGGCAATGGTGTGCGATTAAACACGGCGGGCGAGTTGGTCGTTGTTATGTTTCGAAAACAGCTTGCTGAAGCTGAACGGTTAAAATCTCAATTAGCAGACTTATCCGGAATCCGTCGAGGTCACGTCTCGATAGTTTGCAACCAAGCATTACTAACTTATTTTCTGCCTAATCAAATACATAAATACCAATCAGAGTTCCCAAATGTTACGTTTGATATACGAGTAAAAGATGGCGAACAAGCTATGGACAGTCTACGAGACTATAGCGCTGACTTGGCGCTTGTGTTTGAGTTTTCATCAATGAAAACAGCAGACTTACAAAGCATTTGCACGGTGCGGCAACCTATTCAAGCAATAATGGCACCGGACCACCCTTTAAGTACTCGAGAGAGCCTACAACTGATCGATTGTCAAGATTACCCGCTAGCTTTACCTGGTAATCCACAGTCGTTAAGAGATATATTAGAACTGACCGCTAATAAAACGTCTGCACCATTAACCCCGATGCTAACTTCGGATGACTTCACATTTTTGAGAAACTATGTTGGCCTGGGGGAAGCGATTTCTTTTGAACTACCAATCGGCCTGCCGTCAGATAACTCAAACTTTGACTTAATCAATATTCCATTAGAACTATCTGGCGACTTAAGCGGACTACTTCATTTGGCTCAGCTTAAAGATCGGACCCTGCCAGTAGCAGCAGCTCGTTTCGCGGACCAATTATCACAAACATTTTTTAGCAAATTTGATACAAATTAGGAGTCAAACCAATATTCGAATGAGCGTGGTACCATTTACGCACCTCCCTTAGTCCTAAAAAACAGCAGACAGGCGAGATCAGTGGACTATCCTAACGTTACAGTTTTATTTCAATATACTTGCGAATGATTATTATTATAGACCGGTGGAAATAGACGCAAGCTAACTAGCAAACCTTTAATTAAGGATGAAGCAATGTCTATCGCAGAAAAAGTGATATTGTCCCACCACCAATCAATAAACGAAGGTGATACAGAAGCTTACTTGAACACAATTTGTTTCCCATTCACCTTTCACCGTTACGATGGTCAGTTCTACAGAATTACATGCATTGAAAGCTACAGAAGTGAGTATCCCATGCCCTGGGAACTCATTAGAAACTATGAACCAGGTTGGTCCTACACCGAATTAGAGGAGCTGGAGGAAGTCACCAAAAGCAGCACTCAACTTGCCTATAAATTAGTCGCTAGGAGAATTACTTCAGAAGGTAAAACAAGCACGATTTTTCAGGCGATCTGGGTTCTTGGACGAACCAAAGATACTTGGGGTGTGCAAACCCGTTACAACCTTGGCATTTTCAATGGAAATGAAGATCTAGCAGCATAAAGTTGCAAGATTAAAATAGGGTCCTCACTTTTAAAAACGTTGTGTTTTAGCCCGGCAAACTCATTATTTTAAATTCCAGATAACCATATAGTGACTTAACCTATGTTTGATTGACATGGTTGGCATAAAACTAAAAGCTAGGCATTTTCTAAGTTTCGCCTTCCGGAACTCTTGCTGTATTCTAGTTTAAGGATAGTTTGGCGACTTTAAATTGTATGGATCACTATGAAAAAATTATTAGTTGTAGGGGCTACTGGCCTTTTAGGTAAAGCGACTATTAAATATTTTAAAACCAAAAAAAATTGGGTGTGCGCCGGATTATCTCGTCGTCCACATGAGATAAGAAATGTTGAATATCTGCAGGGCGACCTTTTAGATAAAGGTTCGATCGACAGACTACATAGTAGATTGCGGGATGTAACGCATGTACTGTATGCGGCACTTTATGAAATGGATGATCTTCTTATTGGTTGGAGACATAGTGAGCAAATTAAAACTAACACCCTAATGTTTCAAAATTTAATTAACGCCTTATCCCTTTATTCCCCAAAACTTCGGCACTTAAGTATATTACAAGGCACAAAAGCCTATGGTATTCATGTCGAACCAATGAAAGCGCCCGCAAAAGAAAAATGGCCACGACATGATCACGACAATTTCTATTGGCATCAAGAGGATATACTTAAAAGGCTATCAAAAAGGAAAAACTGGTCTTTCAATATATGGCGGCCCCAAGTAGTTCTCGGCAACGCAACTGGTAGTCCAATGAATTTAATTGCAGCTATCGCAGTATACGCAACTATTTGCAGAGAAACTGGAATGGCATTTTTTCGGCCTAAAGGAACCCCGATTGTTACCGAGGCGACTGATGCCGCACTTTTCGCACGAGCATTAGAATGGGCGTTTAATGAGAAAAATGCTCAAAATCATACATTTAATATCACAAATGGTGACGTTTTAATTTGGCATCATTTATGGCCCAAAATTGCCGCTTATTTTAATGTTCCATTGGGACAAACACGAAATCGAACATTATCGACAGCATTACCGAAGCTTGAAAAGGAATGGCGCTTTATTGTTGAAAAATATAAGCTAAAAAAATTTACACTAAAAGAGTTAGTGGGAGGCTCTTGGCAGTTTCTAGATAGAGCACTTCGCGATGCTGGACCATCTCCTTCTCCTTCAATAGTTTCAACAATCAAAATTAGAAAGGCTGGTTTCAATGGCTGTATAGATACAAGTGAGTCGATACACAAATATTTTACGGAAATGCGAAGAGAACGCTTGATACCGTAAATAGGTTGGTGACTTTAAAAAGCCGGGACAAATTACTTTTCCTATTAATAGCGTTTGAATCTAAATTACATGCTTTCTTTTTAAATACTGGAAGCAGTAGTTGCTTGCCCCAGTTGCTAAAAACAGCGCAACGGCAAATAATATTGTTAATTTTACGTCGTCTGTGATGTCATATAACCAACCAGCTACTGGCGGCGCGGTTGATTGAAGTAAGACTTGCCCCATGAAAAACACCCCCATTCCAATAGAACGACTTTCAACGCGCATTGCTTCCGCGGACAATGCCATTAGTATTCCCGCAGGGGCCATACCTACTAATCCAAAAATTAGGACTGAGATAAGAGGGAATGGCAAATTTAATAACATTAAAAAACTTAGTGTACAGGCGCCCATACAGATATAAATAATAAGGTTTGGCCGTTTAGTTTTATCCGAAATGAAACCGCAAATCGCCCCCGAAAAGATCATTACCCAACTAGCCGCACTAACAATACTAGAAGCGGCTATCGCGCTATGACCTGAACTCATTAAGACAAGAGGAGAAAAACTTAAATAAACTACATAGCCAGCGTTGAAAAAACCCCAGGCCAATGACGCTGTTAGCGTCAGCAGGAGTTCAGATTTATTTAGGGAAAATTTAACGCTACCATTTTCCCTCAACTCTTTTACTGGCCCACGGTAGAGTAATATTATAAGAGCCCCACTTACAGCGCAATATAATGAAGCAGTATAAAAAGCCCAACGCCAATCTAAAAAAGCTGATAACCACCCATGGCCAACTTGCCCCATTGCTATCCCAAAAGGCCACGACATGACCAATACACTCATTGCAGTGGCCAATTCCTTTCCTTCAAACCAATCAATTAAAACTTTTGCAAAAAATATAGTTGAGACTACAAAGCCAATTCCGCAAATAACTCTTCCTACGGATAAAAATCCAAACCCTTGGGAAAGACCAGCAATTGTTCCACCAAGGCTTAATGCAATTAAACCAAATCCAATTAGAGCTCTATCAGAGAAAAAATTTCCAGCTAACCCTGCTGGAATAGCCAAGAAAAGGCCTGGCAGCATAAATAGACCTATTAGTGTTCCTATCTCCGCATAATTAAGTGCGAGTTCGTAAATAACTTTGTTGCTAGTAGATCCCATTGTTTGGAATTGAAATCCAAGACTTATTCTAGTTATGAAAAGCAGTCCTAGAATAAACCAACGGTTATTCATTTCACTTCCACAAAAAAAACAAGGTATACATCAGCTAGCCAAGACTTTTTTAAAGTTAGAGCAAATTGGATGAGATAGCCAACCCGATCCCAAAAAATCGAGCAAAAATCCAGGGTGAAACAGGGGCCTTTTGAGCCCCTATCTCTTGAAATTAAACGTAATTATGAATTCCATGCAAACTTTTGAGGTTTACGTGACGAATTTTGAGAAATCACGATATTGACCAATGCTGGACCTGGAAAAGCCATCGCCTCTTCTAATGCGGCGGGAATGTCGTTGGGATCCTCGACAAAGAAACCTTTTCCGCCGAAATCTTCCATCATCTTATCGTAACGTGCACCATATATTAACGCATTCGGCTTCAGTTTCATCATCGGGTCATCTGGAATTTCTGGCATACCAGGTCCAATACCACCGTTATTTAATACAACGATTTTAGCGGGCAAATTATAACGTACTAATGTCTCCATCTCCATCCCAGAGAACCCTATAGCTGAGTCCCCAGAGAGGTGAATAACTGGTCGATCTGGATGAACAACACATGCTGCGACTGCATGACCAAGACCAACTCCCATAGTACCGTATGTTCCAGCATTTAAACATGAACGAGCATTTGAGACAGGTAACTGTGTGAGCCCTATATCCATGGTACCTGCACCTTCAGCACTTAAAATTGCATTATCAGGCATCCATGCTGCTACATCTCTTAAGGCTCGATAATAGCCTGCCGGAGCTGTGTCATCATTTACCTGCGCTTTGATGGTCTCTACGTTAGATGAAATTTTTTCACTTAATGCGGTCCGCCATGGGGTATCTTTTGGGTAAAACCACTGCCTGCCATCCAAAGCTTGATTCATCTGACTCATAATTGCTTTACCATCGCCCACTAAAGCTACTTCGGCAGGCTTGTTATGGCCTATTTCTTCTGGCGAGATGTCTAATTGAATTACCTTTACATCTGGAGAAAACCTCGGTGGTAGACCAAAGTGGAATATCCAATTAAAGCGTGCACCCATAAGAAAAACAACATCGGCCTGTTGCAAGGCCAATGTTCTAGCGGCTGAGGCGGCGAGCGGATGATCGTCCGGAATTACACCTTTACCCATTGGCGATCGCACGAAAGGGAGCTGAGTTCGATCAATAAAGGCCCGCACCTCATCTTCAGCTTGCGCCCAAGCCATTCCCTTGCCTACTAAGACCAGGGGCCGCTCTGCACTCTCAAGAACATTTAAAGCAGCTTCAATATTTTCCGCGGGTGCAATCATTTTTGGTGGTTCTGGAACGCGATCAACCTTTACTATATCGTCGAGCTCACATTCACCCTGAATAATGTCGTCTGGCATATCTATGTAACAGGCGCCGGGGCGGCCATAAATTGAATGACGAGTGGCCATCTCTACGTAATACGGAATACGTTCCACACTATCAACGGCATGTGAAAATTTACAAAATGGACTTGTGATAAGAACCTGTCGCTCTTCTTGGAAAGCACCCATTCCACCTCGGTAGGTTTGAGAAGCGCCGCCGATTAGTATCATTGGCCAGCAATTCTGTTGAGCATTTGCTAATCCTGCCAGACCATGCACAACGCCAGGTCCTGTTACAACGATGCAAGCTCCGGGTCGGCCAGTCATATAGCCATATGCCTGAGCAGCATAGGAAGCTGCTTGCTCATTACGCATTCCAACATAATTGATGCCTTCTTTTTGTGCTGCCTCCGCGATTGGTCCTACCGGGAAACCCACCACACCGAATAAATGATCAATTCCCTGTTCCTTGAGACTCCGAGCGATCAGGGTCGCACCATTGATCTTCGCCATTAATAATTCCTCCCATTTCGAAAATTCTATTTCAAGAACAATTACATTATGAGAATGAATAGAAAGAGGCTAGTGTATTTTGCATTAAACCAGACTGATGCTTAGTATTTTAATCGGTTTACACTTTTAAAAGACAAGAAATACAATTTCTCAAAACATTTACCGAAGAATGGAAGTAAAAAATTGAAACGCAGACCGTCGCAAAAACTAGCTTTTAGAGTTTCGCTTATTTCTGATACCCATATAAACGAGGCTGAAGATTTTTCTGCGTCTCCATATCCTGCAAATGCGGAGGCTAACCCACGAGCCCGATATATTTTCGATCAAGTCAAACAAAGTGATTCTAAATTCTGCATTCATTTAGGTGACATGGTAAACCCAGTGCCTGAATTACCTAGTTACGATGCTGCAGCAGAAAACTTTCATTCAATCGCCTCGAGACTGACTATTCCTCTGCACTTAATGCCAGGCAACCATGATATAGGCGATAAACCGGTAACATGGATGCCTGCAGGAATGGTCAACAAAGAGCACATTGATCTATACCGAAATCATTTTGGCCAGGATTTTTTTTCGTTCGATTATGAAAATTGTCACTTCGTTATTATTAATTCACCCCTAATCAATTCAGAGGACCCTAGAGAAATGAAGCAGGCCAAATGGCTAGAGGCTGATCTGAAAGAAAATAGAAGCAAGCGCATATTTTTATTTAGCCACTACCCTCTTTACGTTTCAAATCCAAAGGAACCCGAAAGTTATGATAATATAGACGAACCCGGAAGAAGCTGGCTAATTAACCTGATTGAGACTTACAAGCCCGAGGCGTTATTTACAGCGCATGTGCATAATTTTTGGTACGATGTTATCGGCGAAACGGAATATTATATTGTACCGTCTACATGTTTTGTTCGACACGACTATTCCGAAATGTATCGAATAGATGGCGGTAGTCAACAGGGTCGAAATGACACGGCGAAACTTGGGCACATTACCTTAGAGATATACGAAAAGGGACATGTTGCTCACTACCACCGCAGTTTTGCTGGATGCTTAGCTGAGGGTCCAATCTCGGCTCCCGCGGTCGTAAAACGGCCTCATGTAAAAACGGTGGACATTCAAAACATTTACATTGATATGCGTCACGCGTGGGCCGAGGAGTTGACAGTGTCGCCTTCCGGTGCGGTCGATGAATTTAGACGAAAAATAGCACGGAATGACTATCCTTTAATGGCTATATGGGAGATGGGAATTCGCGGTTTGCGTGTTCCCATCCAAGACCTAGAGGACGGAAAAACACGAAGACGAATGGGATTGATGAGAGACGTAGGGCATAATTTTCATGTCTACGTTTATGAAATTCCTACAGTGGAACAAATCAGTTTGATCCGAGCAAACGCCGACCTTATTTCCCAACTCGAAATTGTTATATCGTGGGATAAAATTAAAGAGCACACAAAGGTATTAAACGACCTTACCAATCAGTTTGGTTTAGATATCATTTTATCGAGAGTGAATCGCAAAGACAGTGCAAAAACGTCCGGAGGCAAATTTAACCATCTAATAAGCCACGGCTTTAGTTTATCAGAGACGGGAGAACTAAGTAACTTCCTGTCTGATAATAAGCATCTAGTTTCTGGCGTGCAATTTACAATTACCAGAGGAGACTGCCCTTGGAAGGCTTCCGAACTGATGCAAAAATTCGCAAACGCGACGGGATGCACACCTTATCTATACGTTAAGTCTACAGAAGCCAGTCCCGCTGAGCGTTTTGATGACGAAATTTCCAATACATTACGATTTGGCGATATCTGCTTAGCGGCTATCGGTAATAACGTAAACGTTATAATGGATACCTTTGATGACGCTGATCGGGGATATTTTACTAGAACTGGTCTTGTTGACAGACGCTTTAATCCGCGTGTGGCGAGTAATATAGTCTCAGAACTAATACAGCGATTAGGTATGGATGGTCCTTGGCAAGTGAAACAGGATGACAAGACACACAGATTAATAAATAGCCAAAATAAAACTATACGGGTGGGGTTAGAAAAAAGTCTTAATTCGGGGGAAAAATTAATTAATCCCTTTACGGGACGCGAAGACAAAACTCATGAACCTTCCGTTTATATAATTGAAGGTTAATGAAATTACCTGTATTGACTTTTAGCTCATTTACTTATTTAGAACGGTAATATCTGAAATGAACTCCTGTTGAAGCCACTTAAAACAATAGACGCTGAATCCAGAACGCAACTTATAGATAGAGCAAAATTTTATGAAGATTTTTTTCACATACATTTTCACCATATTTTTATCAACGGTGAGCATATCTGTTGCGCAAGAAAAGCCACCATTAATCGGCACCGGGTCTGCGCAATGCAGTACTATGATGGATTTCATTGACAAGCAAAACTTGAATAAAGACGTTTATGAGCAATGGGTATTTGGTTTCATGTCATCCCTTGCATTAGTTCATAGTCAACCCGTTTTTGATCTAAGTAAACCCGAAGAAATCTGGTTAGCGGTAGAGACTATTTGCAAAAAAAATCCTGAACAACATGTATTTGAAGCGGCATCAGTCGTTTATCTTCAGCTATTGAAAATGCTCTCAAAGACAATGAAATAATCGCCGTAGAAGGCCCGCTGCCACCGTACACAAACTATCAGCTAAAAATAAAGAAACACGGCGAGTAAGCTAGGACGGTTGCCTATTATGTGCATCATGAAAATTGATAAAAGGTCCTGAGGGAATTATCCCGTTCGGATTAATCATTTTATGACTTCCATAGTAGTGGTGTTTGATATGTTCTAAGTCCACCGTTTCTGAGACACCGGGTTGTTGATAAAGGTCCCTGGTGTAGCTCCAGAGATTTGGATAGTCACACAGCCTTTTTTTATTGCATTTAAAATGACCAACATACACAGCATCAAACCTAACCAATGTAGTAAATAGCCGCCAATCCGCCTCAGTTATTTTATCGCCTAATAAAAAGCGAGTGATTGAAAGCCTTTGTTCTAATTCCTCAAGACACTCAAATAATTTCATAAAGGATTCTGTATACGACTTTTGCGACGTGGCAAATCCGGTTTTATATACACCATTATTCACATTTTCGTAGATCATAGCGTTTAACTCATCTATTTCCGTTCTTAATGTGCTTGGGTACAAATCCAATTCGTTAACGCTAATTTTCTCAAAAGCGGAATTAAACATCCGTATTATTTCAGAGCTCTCATTAGACACTATAGTAGCCTGCTTCACATCCCAAAGAACTGGCACACTGGCTCTGCTTGTAATATTTTTGTTGGCTGATAAGTATACTTCAAAGATACTACTTTTCCCTAGTATTTGATCACCTGTACATTGCGGAAAGTCAGCCCTGAACTCCCAACCATTCTCCAACATTATGGGATGGACGATAGACACACCTATGTGAGGCTCAAGATTTTTTAACTTTCTGAATATCAAGGTTCGGTGGGCCCAAGGACAGGTCAAAGAGACATATAGATGGTATCGACCACTCTCTGCTTTGAAACCACCTACTCCCGTTTCTCCAGGAGAGCCATCAGGAGTTATCCAATTACGAAATTCTGTATCCTTTCGTTTAAAGGATCCATCGTTAGACTGTTTCTCGTCTTTACGATCTGTCCATCGGCCATTTATCAGTGTTTTCATTTAAACAACTCCTTAAAACAACAGCCTAAACTTTTAATATCCCATTCAACTTTCTATCGATTATCTCTTTAAACTTTTCAAATTTAGAATGTTATAAGTTATTTTTTTATATAAATCGCGCTATTACAATAATGGTATTTATCAAAAATCAATTACATCAAACTAAATATTATTGGAATGAATTTCCACGATGGGGGCTATTATGCCAATCATAAAAAAGAACGGCGTTGAAATATATTACGAAGAAGCAGGCACAGGATTTCCCCTTTTAGTACTGCCAGGAGGTGGATTGAATGCTACTGTAGCAGGTTTAAAAGACCATGCCTTCAATCCAATATCAGAATTTTCAAACAAATATCGTCTAATTGCACTTGATCTCCGCAACGCAAACGATGGTAAAACGATCGGACCACTTGAAATTGAAAAAACCTGGGATAGCTTCACAGAGGACCAACTCACCCTCATGGACTATCTGGGAATAGAGAAGTTTATGGTGCTAGGGTTCTGTATTGGTGGTCCTTTGATCTGGAATTTGTTAAGAAAAGCTAAACATCGTGTGACCTGTGCCACTTTGGTCCATCCTAGCGGTTTTACATCGAGCCACCCTGATATCTATTTTCAGAATAATATTAGTGGCTGGATACCAAATTTGATCAAAAATAACCCTAAAATTACTTTAGATATGGCAACGAAATTTCTTAATAACATGTATACAAAACGGGCTGACTTCGTCTTTACTGTAGACAGGGATTTTGTGAGAAATTGTGAAACACCTATCCTTATTTTGCCAGACGATATCCCTGCTCATCCATATGCTACAGCTATGGAAACGGCGCTACTTGCTCCAAATTCACAAGTAAGCCTCTATCCTTGGAAAGAAAATGATCGCAAAATTGAACTTGCTTTAAGACATATTTCAGTTTTTCTCTCCTCCTATAGTCAGTCCCATTCTATATAGAGAAGAGATAACAACAAAACTTCCAACAACTCACTCACTTCTCAAAACTAGAACGAATGAGCAACCGGAAACTTAAAACTTACTTGAGACAAAGTTTAGGAATAAACGATATGGAAAAAAGAACATTTGGAAGAACCGGGTTAAAAATATCCCTACTTACTTTCGGTTGCGGTGCTGTGGGTGGATTAATGACAAAAGGCACCTCCCACGATCAAGATAGGGCCGTAGATTGGGCTCGCGACAACGGAATAAATCACTTCGACACAGCACCCTCGTATGGTGATACAGTATCAGAAGCCAATCTTGGAAGGGCGCTCGGCCGAGACCGATCAGATATTATTGTAAGCACATAAATTGGTTTGTCTAAAGATGAACTCAAAGATATCCAAGGCGCGACACAAAAATCTTTGGAAGCAAGTCTAAAAAGATTGCGACAGGATCATGTGGACATATTTCAATTACATAACACACTTGACGACGCAAATGCGTCAGATTCAATTTCCGTGCAGCAAGTAATAAATGATGTATTGCCTGTTTTCATTAAACTCAGAGAAAAGGGTGTTGTTAGGTACTTAGGATTTACGGCGAAAGGTAAAACCGAGTCACTTCACGCTTTAGTAGAAACCGGTGAATTTGATAGCAGCCAGGTGTTTTATAACCTTCTAACCCCAACAGCCGGGGAAGAGGTTCCATCAAATTTCCCCGGGCAAGACTACAAACAGCTCTTGAATAATTGCGAACGTCATGAAATGGGAAGCATTGGCGTGCGAATTCTAGCAGGAGGAGCTTTATCCGGTATGGAAACTAGACACCCTCTGAGCATGCAAGACGTAGCACCAATAGGATCAGGAGTAGACTACAAGACGGATGTCTCGCGCGCACTTCACTTCGAAAATCTTGTGAAAGAAGGACACGCCGCTGATCTCTCAGAACTTGCTATAAGGTATGCAGTATCAAATTCCAACCTATCAACAAATGAGGTTGGAATTGCGACTAATGAAGAACTGATGCAAGCAGTCAAATCAGTAAATTGTGGTCCACTCTCCCCCAGCACTCTCAAACAAATTAAAACAGTGCAAAATAATTTTTAGCCGCATATTTCTTCATCTAGAAAAGCTAAATCTCAACGTTGAGAACGCCTTGCGCCTTAAACGAAATGATGTCGTCTTCATCAAGACCAAGCCATTCTTTCAGAATTTGATCGGTGTGCTCCCCGAGGACAGGAGATGGCTTCAGATTAGATGCCTTACCATCAACTAAGACGGGCCAACCGGGCATTTTGAACGGTTCATGAATTGGATGATCCATTATCTGCATTATGCCTCTATTCTCGAAATCTTTTTCGTCATTTAATTCCCCAGTATCGAGAACAGCGCCTGCTGGAATACCTGCTTCCCCTATTTTTCTCATAGCTTCTGTTTTCGTAAGCGTTTTGGTCCAGGCTGTAATGATTTGATCTACATCATCCATACGTTTTACCCTGTCAGCTGGAGTCAAATATCGCTGATCTCCAATCAAGTCCTCTCGGCCAACAACTTTTAGAAGACGTTCCCAGTGCTCTGGATTAGCTCGACTGGTCATAATATAAATGTAGTCATTTGCTCCACCAGGAGAACAAGAATAAAGTCCCATCGGCGCAT
>NZGS01000001.1 GCA_002690995.1 Rhodospirillaceae bacterium | reverse complement strand
GTAGATTGAGGTGGTGGGCACGACTGGGATTGAACCAGTGACCCCCTCGATGTCAACGAGGTGCTCTCCCGCTGAGCTACGCGCCCTAACCTCATATTTCCAACCTGCAGTAACGCCGTGTTTATAACCTAAAAACCAAAATTGGCAAGAAGTAAACTAAGCGGTGATGAAAAGCGTAATTTATATATCTTTTCATGACATAAACACACCAACGCGCTAAACTTAATCATGAACATTTTAGAGTCTAATATCGATAAACCCATCAACATCGAGCAGCCTGGTCACCAGTCGGTTCCACTCGTTATATCTTCACCTCATAGTGGATTGAATTATCCCGCGGACTTCGTCAAAACCTCTGCCTTATCGAAGCAAAGACTGAGATCATCAGAAGACTGTTTTGTCGACGAAATCTTCCGTTATGCGCCAAAGGTAGGTGCGCCACTCCTTAAAGCACTTTTCCCAAGAGTATTTGTAGATGTTAACAGAGGTCCTTTTGAATTAGACCCAACAATGTTTAACTCGGGCTTACCAAATTATGTAACAACTAAAAACCAGAGGATTTTTGCGGGACTAGGTACTGTCGCAAAGGTTGTATCAAACGGTGAAGAAGTTTACAAAAACAAGCTCGATTTTGATGAAATAAAAAAAAGAATCGAAACGTGTTACAATCCATATCACATAGAATTAAAGCGACTCATAGATCAAACTCGGGATATTTTTGGATTCTGTATTTTGATTGATTGTCATTCGATGCCATCAAACGCCGCAAAATCAGCATGCCCAAAGCCTTTGGGAAAGAAGGGGACGGATATTATTCTTGGAGATTGTCACGGTAGTTCCTGTCATCCCTCCATAATGAACGTGGCACTAGAAATTCTCACTCAGGCTGGTTTTTCTGTAAAACGCAACAACCCGTATGCCGGGGGCTTTATTACGCAACATTATGGAAAACCGTATGAAAGTGTTCACGCGATCCAGATTGAAATCAACCGCTCTCTGTACATGAATGAGAAAGAATTAAAGCGCCTCGACGGAATTAAAGTGTTAACGCGAATTATGACCGATTTTATGATAAATATGGGACAAAAAGCAGATCCAATGCCCCATCTTAAAGGCGCCGCAGAATAAGCACCTAGCTTTGGCACAATTGTTGCTCGTTACATTTTAACTAAGGGGTTAAAATATGTGCGCGCACAAAAAGGTTCTATTTTCACTTTTTGCCATTCTTTTTGGGTTCACGGTTGCAAACGCTGCCACAGTAAAATTGGGAACGTCCAACTTGTGTTTAAAAGCGGCAAAACCAGTTGCAAAACGTTTAAATACACCAAGTGGTTTATTACAAGCAATTTCTCTCAAAGAGACCGGAAGATGGGACCAAAAAAGGGGTATGAGCTACCCTTGGCCATGGACTGTTACCGCAAATGGCAAGGGTATTTATTTCGCGACAAAGAAAGAAGCGATAGACAAAGTTCAGTCCTTAAAGAAAAAAGGTGTAAGAAATATCGATGTTGGGTGTATGCAAATCAATTTATTCTATCACCCCAATGCATTCGACAATCTAGAACAGGCTTTCGACCCATTAACTAATACCAGGTACGCCGCCGATTTTCTGACGAATTTGTATAAAAATAACGGTTCCTGGAACTTGGCAATAGAGAGATATCATTCTGGAAATACTACGCGTGGAACAAAATATAGAAAAGCTGTTATCCATTTAAAAGAGCAAGCGGCCAAAAGCCTTAGCAAGCGTCTTGCTTCGCCCCATTTCTTGAAATTGACCAATAACACATCCGTCACCCACCAGCCGAAAACTATCGAGCTAACTAGACAACATTCCCAAAAAAGCCACTTCTACCAAAGACGTGAGCAAAAGAATCTTGAGCTACGAAAAGCTTTTCTTGAGCGAAAAGCAAAAGTTATGAAACGCTGGAAAGATATGATGCACAAGAGAAAAACTTCGGACGGCCCACCAGGCAAGCGGCGGTCAAGCTAACGCTGTTTATTTTGCCAATCAGGGTGTACCCAAAAGGTTTTATCTTCTTTTGCTAAGGCTACCCTACCTCGGATATCGTCTGCTATTTTTTCTGCCATCATGATTGTTGGGGCATTTAGGTTCCCACTAACGATAGAGGGCATTATTGACGCATCCACTATACGCAAGTTCTCCATCCCGTGAACCTTACCTTTTGAGTTAACCACAGATTTCTCGTCGTTTCCCATTCTACAGGAGCAAGCTGGGTGATAAGCGCTTTCACCAGTTTTCCGGACGAATGCGTCAATCTCCGCATCACTTTGCACACCTTCCCCAGGCGATAATTCTTTGCCGGCAAAACTTTTAAAGGAAGGTTGGGCGAGTATTTCACGAGTTAATCTAATTCCTTCTCTCATTTCGTTTTTGTCTTGATCAGTTTCCATGTAATTGAAGGTAATTTTTGGCCCCTCCATAGGATTATTTGACCTGAGCTGAATGTATCCTCTGCTCGTTGGGCGCATGGGGCCCACATGAACTTGGTAACCATGGCATAGTTGCGGGCTCGTACCATCATAATTCACAGCCAGAGGCAAAAAGTGATGCTGGATATCTGGATGTTTAACACCAGGCGACGACCTAATAAATCCGCCTGCTTCGAAGTGATTAGTGGCACCCAGACCCTTCTTTGAGCTCATCCATTGGATCCCAATAAAGAGTTTTTTGATTGGATTATTTACCTTAAATAAAGATATTGGCTTTAAACATTCGGTCTGAAGATAGATTTCCAAATGGTCTTGCAGATTAAGCCCGACACCTGGCAAATCGTGTTTTATATTGATACCCATGTCTCGAAGATGATCTGTTGGGCCAATACCAGATAGCATCAAAATTTGGGGGGTACTGATTGCCCCGGCACATAAAATCACCTCCTTCGTCGCAAAAATTTTCTGAGTAACTCCATTTTTAAAAATCTCAACGCCGACGGCGCGTTTCCCCTCAATCAATATTCTTGTTACTAACGAGTTAGAAAATATCTTTAGCGATTTTCGTTTTAACGAGGGACGCAGATAAGCTTGTGCAGCACTGGACCTTCTGCCGCAACCAACTGTCATATCCATTCTTCCCAGTCCCTCTTGCTTATACCCATTCGGATCACTAGTGACTGGATATCCTGCTTGTCTCCCCGCATCTATCCACGCCCTATATAAGGGGTTCTCCATTTTTCCCGCGGTCACCTGAAGGGGTCCTACTCCGCCTCTATAATCGTCTCTCCCAATATCGAGACTTTCTGCTTTTTTAAAATAAGGAAGGCACTCCGAATACGACCACCCTTCACAACCGTTGACGAGAGACCATCTTTCATAATCTAGAGCGTGCCCTCGAACATAAGCCATTCCATTGATGGAACTTGAGCCGCCCCAGATTTTTCCACGAGGACAGTACATTCGTCGACCGCCTAAGTGTCTCTCTGGTTCGGAAAAATAAGCCCAATTATATTTATTATCAGCAAGTGGGTAGGCTAAAGCAGAGGGCATACGGACTTTCCAATTCCACCAACGGTCAGGGCCTCCTGCCTCCACTAGCGTTACCGTATTTTCGTTGTTTTCAGTTAATCGATTTGCAAGAACACATCCTGCAGACCCCGCTCCAATGACTAAATAATCCGCCTCTGTTGACTGTCCCATTTAGTGTTCCATGTGGGCCGTTGAATCACGCAAATAATTAAAATCATATTTCCGACTTATCTAAGACTTGCAACTTCCAGGTTATTTATCTTCTTTTTCTTCATCAAGCCGGCCATCCTCTGTCCTGTATATTGAACGTCCAAACGGGTTCTTCTTGATTTCCCTAATGTGCCCGTAATCCCAGAGCCTATAAACACTAAATGCCATTTTCTCCTTTAGCCATTCATCATCAACAGCTTGAGCTCGAAAAAATAAATAGTGGACCCCAAACACTATCGACCAAACAAGCATCAACCAAAAGGTGCCCCATTTCTCCAAAAAGAAAAAATCAATGATTAATAGTAAACTCAGCCCCGCTAAGAACATTACCTGATGTAACCTGAATATCTTGAGAACGAAGAAGTTAAGGGTGTCGAGCATCTGGCTTCAAGTTCTATTAGAACAAACGTCTACGAGACGAGTTTTCAGGGGCACGTTTTGGCAGAATTGAGTAGACACGGCAAATCAAGATGATGCGCCACATATATCTTATCGAAGCTAATAAAAGTACGAGCACAACAAGCTCATCAATGAGTTCCATTTTTTCCGGAAAGCCAAAAAGAAAAATCATTACCAGCACAATAACCGGAGCAGTTGCTGAATAAACTGCCGCATATACTGTCTTTACCGTACCTACCAAAACAACTGCCGAAACAATGGTAAAGCAGTAAATTGCAGCAACCTTCGATACACCATAAGGAGCTTGCCCTGTTGCGGATGTAAATGTACCCATGCCAAACAATATTGCAGCCATCAATGCGAAAAAAAATAGTTCGTTATCTGCCTGACTGCGGCTGAGGTCGGAAACTTTTACAAAATAAGGGGTGGTTTCCGGATCCCAAACATATCTTTTAAGAAAGTTCTGAAGTTTGAACATAACAACGATTATACCAAGGGAAAATGTTAAAACAATAGGGCGCTCTGAGTTATTAACGAGCGCGCTTTAAGTTAATTAACACCCAATATCAGCGTTTATTCAGGTAGGTCCCAGACTATTTTTTATCATCGCCTAAGACCTGTTCCGTTTGCTTAGTTAGATCTTCCTCAACAGAAACGGTCAAGTCTACATCCATTCGCTCCTTACCTTCAATGGTACTACCTTCGTCTTCAGGCCATTCTAGGGTCATTAACTCAAAACGCGTACCCTCTGGCGCGAAGAGTGCAAGAAATGATTGAAGCCAAACAGAAATGCCCGCGATTATGGCGACCAACAGCCCAATGGTGAAAATTGTCTTAATAATATATCGATAGGGTAACCCTACTTGCGAGGCCGATATCTCCATTATAGACCATGATTCGTAGGCAAACTGAGTAGCAAAGAAAAAGACACAAATCGTGAACGGGATCATAAAAAACGTAGCGCCAAGCAACTCTAACCATGCTTTACGTCTAAACCTTAGATGCTCACGTATCACATCAACTCTAACCTGTGTATTCCAAACAACGCCAAAACCAAGAACTAGTGCGAATAGAGCGGTGTGGAGATGCCATTCTGTTTCTTGTAAAAGCGTGGATTCGAAAACTACCCCAAGGCCAATATTCTCTGCTGCATACTTTAAATCAATTTGTAATTTACCCGTTTTTCTCAGACAAACGTCATAAACAGTAATTACAATCATCGGGACAAATAACAGGGATGCCCAACGCCCACACCAATCAACAAAAGCTCTAATTTTTAAAACTAATGTGATTAGGGCATTTGCGACCTCTTGGGAGAGAAGGTTCCCACCCGCTACGTTGCCGCTATGAACAGTTCCTTCATTAGACATAATTATCGCTCCTCCCTTAACCGTGAACGAAATGCATAAGGCCCAGTGCAATGCCTGGGAATGCAAGCACCGTTATGACACCAAGTGCTTGAAGTATAACAAACGGGATAATCCCTTTGTAAATCGACTGTATTTTTATCTCTTTTGGCGCGATACCCTTCATGTAAAAAAGAGCAAAGCCAAATGGCGGAGTTAAAAATGACGTTTGCAGATTTACCGCCAAAAGAATGATAAACCAGAATTTTATATCTTCTTTTGGAAGATGGTCACCGAAATCCAACCCTGCGACCAGCGGGGTGAAAACGGGGAGAACAATCAGTGTAATTTCAAGCCAATCTAGGAAAAATCCTAAAAAGAAGACGATTGCCATGATTAAGATTAACATCCCCCATGCATCTAGGCCGGCTTTTTCGACGATTAAGTGTTCCACCACATCATCTCCGCCTAAAGACCTATAAACATATGCAAAACATGTCGCAGCGATAACGATAAAGAAGATCATAGATACTGTTTTTGCGGAGGTATTGCATACCTCAACAAGAGTTCCATCTTTTAGCCTTCCGTTAAATATTGCTAGCAGCGTAGCCCCGAAGGCACCAACGGCGCCCGCTTCGGACGGCGTGGCCCACCCCAATAAAATTGATCCCTTGATAAGCGTAATAAGGAACACTGGCGGCAAAAAGCTTTTGGCTATCAATGGTCCCATTTCACCTTTTGGAACATTTAAAAGGTGCGCTGGAAGAGGCGGAGCTAAACTCGGTTTCGCAGCCGATATTGTTGCGACGTAAATGAGATAAAAAGCTGCTAGTGTTAGACCCGGCGTAACAGCTGCCATGAAGACATTTCCAACTGATATAGCCATTAGATCCGCCATGATAATGAGCATGATGCTTGGAGGTATCAATATACCGAGCGTACCTGAAGCCGCTATAACCCCACATGACATAGCATGGCTGTATCCCTGCCGCATCATGGTTGGAAGAGCCAAGGCTGTCATCATTGTCACTGACGCTCCAATAATCCCTGTCATAGCTGCTAAAATTGTACCCATAACAGTTACAGCCAACGCTAATGCGCCTGGCACGCGTTTTAGCAGCACTTGAACACAATACAGCAAGTCGTTTGCTATGCCACTTCGCTCCATCATCACACCCATAAAAACGAAAGCTGGTACCGCTACCAGAACGAGGTTTTCGCAAGCTTGCCCCCATATTCTTGGAATAAAATTGAAATATTCTATAAGGGAAAAAGAATCTAAGAAGTATCCTAAAAGTCCAAAGAGCATGGCCAAGCCGCCAAGTATAAAGGCTACTGGGTACCCCGAAAAAAGTAACAAGGCCAGGGTTACAAACATAACCATGGAAATATACTCCTGACCTACCCAGATAAGGGCTTCACCTCTTGAAAGTTCTTCCTCAACCATCAACGAGCCTGAGTAACTATAAGCTCCAATAGTTCCCAGAAGGACGACGACCGCCAGTAAGGCAAACATTAAAATTGCTATTTTACTCTCACCGGAATGGTGGTCTACGCTTGAATCATCCATGTAACAATCCCCGTAATATACATATGTATAGATTTATCCCTGCTCTCCCCAGGAGACATCTTCCACATTAGCACCCCTAAAGAGCTTTTGTAACAAAAAGCTATTAAAAAAAGCGCAAATATTTTCTGATGAACGAACCTATTAAAATAAAACTTCTTTTTGTCTAAAGCTCAACATTATGAATCTCGACGAAAGTGTCAATTCTCCTAATTCAACGATTTTAAAGATCAGAGCCTCGATTTCGGTCTAGTCATAGGCCGTATGCATTAGCCAAAGTGACACCTCCGGGAAGACCATTACGGTTATGACGCCTAATGCCTGAAGTATCACAAAAGGTATGATCCCCTTGTATATGGACTGTATTTTAATTTCGCGGGGAGCGATTCCCTTCATGTAAAACAGTGCAAAACCGAATGGCGGCGTCAAAAAAGACGTCTGTAAATTTACTGCTAACAAGATTATAAACCAAAATTTAATATCAGCACGCGCTAGATGATCTCCAAAATCCATTTGAACGATCAAAGGAGTAAACACAGGCAAAACAATTAGCGTGATTTCAAGAAAGTCGAGAAAAAACCCAAGGAAAAAGACGATGACCATGACTAAAATGAGCATTCCCCATGGACCAAGACCGGCTTTCTCGATTATTAAATGTTCAACAACGTCATCACCGCCCAATGAACGGTAAACGTAAGCAAAACACGTTGCAGCTATGACAATAAAAAAGATCATAGACACCGTTTTTGCGGAAGTATTACAGACAGAAACGAGCGTGTTCCAGTTAAGCCGTTTGTTGAAGGCTGCAAGAAGCGTTGCTCCAAAAGCGCCAACCGCCCCAGCCTCTGATGGCGTAGCAAAGCCAAAAAGTATGGACCCTTTGATGAGGGATATCAAAAAGACTGGCGGCACAAAGCTTTTTATTACTAGAGGTGCCATCTCACCCTTTGGAATGTTAAGCAGGTTTGCAGGTAAAGGCGGCGCTAAACTGGGTTTTACTGCCGCTAATGTAGCGACGTAAATTAAGTAAAATGCTGATAATGTAAGACCAGGCACAATGGCCGCCATAAAAACATTACCGACTGAAATTGCCATAAGGTCGGCCATAATAATTAGCATAATACTGGGTGGAATGAGAATACCTAGAGTGCCTGATGCCGCTATTACTCCAGTTGATAAGGCATGGCTATAGCCCTGACGCATCATCGTCGGCAGAGCAAGGGCTGTCATCATCGTTACAGAAGCACCTATAATACCAGTCATAGCGGCAAGTATTGTGCCCATAACCGTCACAGCTAGCGCTAATGCGCCAGGAACTTTTCTTAACAAGACTTGCACACAGTACAAAAGATCGTTTGCTATACCACTCCGCTCTAACATTACGCCCATATAAACAAACGCGGGAACAGCAACTAGAACAAGATTTTCGCAGGCCATTCCCCAAATTCGAGGAACGAAATTGAAGAACTCAATAAGCTGAAAAGCTTCAAAAAAGTATCCCAATAAACCGAATAACATCGACAAGCCGCCCAAAATAAAAGCGACGGGGTAACCGGAAAATAAAAGGATCGCTAGAGCAAGGAACATAGCGATCGAAATATATTCCTGGGCAACGATGTAAATTGCTTCGCCCCTTGGTACTTCATAGAGGGACATAACGTTACCCGATTCAAAACCTACTGCAACAGCGCCGAGTAAAATTAAGAATACCAAAAAGCAACCCATAAGGACTGCAACTTTCCCTTCGTTTGATTTCCCGACGACATCAACTTTATTCATAATGCTTATCCCAAAGTATCAGCCAAAACTTCATCGCCCCTACAAGATGGATTGTAACCCCGGAAACAATTAGAAACCAGAATGAACAACAGTCTACGATCATAAAAACTATCTACGTAATATAGAAAACGGGAGCCCTATGGGCTCCCGCTCCCTTATCTTTTTGAAAGCCCGTTGGAGCTTTCTAAAAGCTTAGTTTACTTAAGATAAGTTGGCTTAAGCGACTGCGCTTCACCCCAAATCTTATAGTTTTTGCGGAATGCGTAGAAGCTATCCGCAAATTCTTTGAAAGTTGCGTCTTTTGCAGACTCTTCTTGCACAACTTCCATCCATGCCTTCTCAAATACCGCTAGTTGATCATCTGTCCAACGGCGGTTGGTAACACCATATTTTGACTTCATTTCCAACATAGCGCCAAAGTTAGATGCTTCTGTTTCAGCATACTCATAGATCATGTTTGCTTTACAACCAATGTCAATTATACGTTTATTTTGATCGCTTAAGCCGTCGTACATCTTTTTATTTGCCAAAAATTCTCCAGTTGAGATCTGCTGATGCCAACCCGGATAGTAGTTGTTCTTGGCAATTTGATAAAAACCAAGAGAAATATCCATATTTGGCATAGAGAACTCGGTGGCGTCAATCACGCCGCGCTCAAGGGCAGGATAAATATCTGCACCAGCTAGTAGTTGCGTTGAAACACCGATTTTAGTCATAACTTTAGCGCCAAGGCCAAAAAAGCGCATCTTCATGCCCTTTAAATCATCTAGGCTCTTAACTGGCTGTTTGAACCACCCTGACGTTTCCGGACCAATTAATCCGCAGACAGTAGACTTAAGACCATGCTTGCTGTAGATTTTATCGGCTATGTCTTTGCCGCCGCCAAACCACATCCAAGCCGTGTATTCACCTGCAGGAGGGCCAAAAGGCACAGCTGTCATAAATGCGAGACCAGGATATTTTCCTGTGTGATATCCTGCTGTTGTGTAACAAGACTCAACAGAACCTTTTGAAACAGCATCCCAACACTCCAAAGGTGGTATTAAAGCACCAGGTTCGAAAAACTTTACAGTGAACCTGCCTCCGGAAGCAGTCGTAATATGATCCGCAATTCTTTGTCCTGCTGGCCCCAAGTGGGCTAGCGTACTGGCAAATGCTGCCTGCATTTTCCATTTAACTTTTTTAGCCTGCGCATCTTGAACTGGACTGAAAGCTAGAATACCAGCTACAGCAGCAAGACTTACAGTTTTCATAAGAGTTTTACTCATATACTCTATCCTCCCTGTTGACATTAACACCTTGCAAAACCAAGGCGGCTAATCTAAAAAGGGGACAAAACTAAATCCCCCGCTCCAAACCACACCACATTAGGGCAAAGGTCTGAACTCCAATGATAACACTAGACTACCATTTCGGCTATTACAATCCTATGAATGTGTTAGGTGCCCTTTTTTGCTGCTAAGCGCCCTCCAGATCAGCCATAAGATATTGTTATTGCGTGGTTTTTCCCAAAAAAAAACTACCGCACAATCTGAAATTTAGCCTGGATTATCTTATTTTGTAGAAAATTCGGCCCATATGGACTCGGTGTGCTGACCAATTGAGGGAACCGAAAGAACCTGATCTTCGTCCTCTACGGCCCGCGCTGGGGGTGCCATAACCTGTATTTCTCCCTCGCTAATTCTAGTATTTACTAGTCTCAGGGCTGGGTGGCGACTGACATCCTCTATCGTATTCACCGCACCAAAAGCTATTTTTGCTTTAGTCAAAAGCCGTTTTGTGTCACTTCTAGGTATTTTTGACAATACACTTTTAATTTTTTTATCAAGAAAGCTTCGATTAGCGAGCCTGGCTACATTATCGCAAACCCTGCTGTCATCTGCTAATTCTGGTGTTTTAAGAACTTCGTCGCATAAACGTCGCCATTCTCTCTGATTTTGTACTGCTATCAAAATCAACTCGCCGTTAGCACATTCATATGCACCATATGGTGCTATCGCGGGATGGTGCAAACCAATTCGTTGTTCGCTTAATTCACCGTAAGCCTGATGTAATAACCAGGGAGACAACCACTCTACCATGCCCCCGAACATAGACGTTTTGATAGTGGACCCTTCACCTGTTTTGTAGCGCTTGACGATTGCCTCCAAAATAGCAATTTTTGAATACATTCCAGCAGCTATATCGCATACAGATGCCCCAACACGGCCCATAACCTCTGGAGACCCTGTCACCGAGATAAGTCCACTTTCTCCTTGAACCAAAAAGTCGTATGCTTTCATGTCTGCATACTCTCCGTCTTCGCCATAACCCGAGATATCTACGGTAATTAGCTTTGGATACTTTTTTCTTAAAGTTTCAGACCCAAACCCAGCTCGCGCGGCTGCACCAGGCGCTAAATTCTGAACAAAGACATCCGCTTCACCCAGGATATTATTTAGCAAGCCTGCGTCTTTTTCTTTCTTGATATCAAGGACCAGGCTTTCTTTTCCTCTGTTTAACCAGACAAAGTAAGCGGATTGCCCCATGACCTGATTATCATATTGTCGAGCAAAGTCTCCCTCTGCCCTCTCAATCTTTATCACTCTCGCACCAGCATCTGCCAATCGGCTGGTGCAGTAGGGAGCCGCAACTGCCTGTTCTAATGCAACAACAAGGACACCGTCTAAGGGTTTCGACATTTTAGATTTAATATGATCTCGGAAGACCAAGCACATGCTCAGCCAGATAGGCTAGGACTAAGTTAGTCGAAATTGGAGCTACTCGATACAGCCTTGCTTCTCTGTATTTGCGCTCCACATCATATTCTTCAGCAAAAGCAAATCCCCCAAACGTTTGAACACAGGTATCACCGGCCTCCCAGGCCGCATCGGCAGCAAGCATTTTCGCCATATTTGACTCTGCACCGCATGGCATTCCTGCCTCAAACAACTGAGCCGCCCGCTCCGACATCAGCGCCGCCGCTTCAGTATTTGCGTAGGCTTTAGCTAGAGGGAACTGGATACCTTGATTTTTACCTATAGGTCGACCAAAAACATTTCTGTGATTTGCATAGTCGACAGCTTTATTTAGGAACCATCTAGCGTCACCTAACGATTCATGACTTATTAAGATCCTCTCGGCGTTCATCCCATCTAGGATGTATCGAAAACCTTTACCCTCTTCGCCAACTAAACTGTCGGCTGGTATTTCAAGTTCATCAAAAAATATTTCTGTCGTCGAATGGTTAATCATTGTCCTAATCGGGCGAATTTCCATTCCTTTCTTTAGGCTCTCTTGCATGTCTACTAAGAAAACTGAGAGACCGTCTGTTTTTTTCTGAACCTCCTCTCGCGGAGTGGTTCGAGCCAAAAGCAACATCAAATCCGAGTGTTCTGCTCGCGAGGTCCAAATTTTCTGACCATTTACCACATAACGATCATTTCCCTTTTTGACGGCCGTTGTTCTTAAAGATAGCGTATCGGTTCCGCTGGTAGGTTCAGAAACGCCAAATGCCTGCAATCTGAGTTCACCTGACGCGATCTTTGGAAGGAACTTCTGCTTCTGCTCTGGGCTTCCGTGTCTGAGTACAGTTCCCATAATGTACATCTGGGCATGGCAAGCCCCTCCATTACATCCGGATTTGTGGATTTCCTCTAACACTGCTGCAGCGGCCGATATCGGCAACCCACTTCCGCCATATTCCTCAGGCACTAAAACAGCAAGAAAGCCTGCGTCGGTCAACGCTTTTACGAACTCAGTTGGATAAGCGCGTTCGCGGTCCTGCTCGCGCCAATATTCGCCGGGAAACTTTTCGCACAAGGCCGCTACCGACCTCCTTATTTCGTCAATAACTTCATTCGTTGCAGGGGCGATATCTAACATGAGTGTCGTCCTTTCTCATTCCAGCAAGACTACATGTTCATATAACGTCTCGTGTAGGCAAAATTCAACACCGAGTGTCACAAAAAATCTTATTTTTTAATTAAAACACAAATAAGTATAGAAACACTTATTTTTTGAACCGGTTTTTCTTCGCCGTTCGGGGTTTAACCCCACAATAAGCTTGAGGGTACATTTATTGTGCTGCCGATGAACTCTAAACAATGTTCGCGATCATCTTTTAGCAGGAGTGGGCCATCTAAGTCGACGACGGAAGCCCCCTGCCCAGCCACTAAACCTGGGGCCATAGCCAAAGACGTTCCAATCATGCACCCAACCATTATTTGAAAGCCTAGATTTGAGGCCGCTTCTTTCAACTCTAACGCTTCTGTCAAACCGCCTGTTTTATCTAGTTTAATGTTAATCATTTCATATTTTCCTACCAGCCCTTTCAGTGTCGAGGTGTCATGACAACTTTCATCAGCACAGACCGCAATTGGGTGAGGTATGGAGGCAAGTTGTGAATCTTGGTCCGCCGGAAGCGGTTGTTCAATCATTATAACGCCTAATTCTTTAAAGCGAGGTGCATATTCGACGTATTGTTCTATAGTCCAGCCCTCATTAGCATCCACAACCAACTTTGTATTGGGCGCATTTTTATGAATTCTCTCTACACGATCAAAATCAAGGCCATCTCCGGTCATTTTAAGTTTCAAAATAGGGCGGTTTGAATTCTCAAAAGCCAATTCACCCATTTTTTCGGGCTCGTCGACACCGAGCGTATAAACTGTCGTCAGTGGCTCGGGAGCACTCAGGTCTGCTAGTTCCCACATCCTACAATTTGCTTTCTTGGCTTCAAGATCCCACAATGCGCAATCTACTGCATTGCGAGCGGCTCCCGGCGGCAATACTTTACGTAAGTATTCCCGGCAAGGCTTTTCGTTTAATTCAGGAATGATACTAAATATCTGTTTTTCAACACTATCCAACGTTTCATTGTAACGTGCATAGGGAAAGCACTCACCGCGACCTGTGAATTTTTCTTCAGAGATTGAAACTGTTATGACCTCCGATACTTTGCGGCTGCCACGAGATATTCTAAATTCACTTTCTAAGGGCCACGATTCTCTTGTGATATTTAAGCGAATAGCCATAAATAGCCTTCTTTCAAATTTGATCCACGAGAGAAGCTACACCGTCTTGCAACGGATCGACCGCGGGCAAACCAATCTCTTGAGATATTTTATCGCAGAACACCCTCCCCTCTTCTTCAGAAAGGCGGGATGTGTTTATAGCAGCTCCAACGCACCTCACGTCAGGATTAGTCAGCCTGGCTGCTTGGAGGTTAACATCGATGCACGTGGGCAAATCAATTAGCGGGAAGTGAGGCATACTCCTCATATGTGGGCGGCCAGCCTCGTGACAGACCACTAATGCATCGGGCTGTGATCCATGGATTAAACCGAGTGTAACCCCAGCGTATGAAACGTTAAATAGTGAGCCTTGACCCTCCACGATGTCCCAGTGATTTTCCGAATTTTCCGGACATAACCATTCCACAGCGCCAGATATAAAATCTGCCACAACCGCATCTATTGATACGCCGCTTCCTGCAATAAATATTCCTGTTTGGCCGGTCGCTCTAAAATCTGCATCAAATCCTCGTTTTTTCATTTCTTGCTCGACTGCCAACGCCGTAAACATTTTTCCTACTGAAACATCAGTTCCGACCGTGAGAAGTCGTTTTCCTGATCGATTTAGCCCGTTACCAACATCAAATTCCTTACTTGGATGCCGAACATCGTGCAATGACCTGTTATGTTTTTTTGCAGCCTCAACCAATTCTGGTATTTGGGTTATTCGAGTATGGAGACCGCTAGCGATGTCCATACCCAATTCAAGTGCTTTGACTAATTGATTGATCCAATTTTCCGGAATTACTCCACCTCGGCTCACAACACCTAATATTACGGTCTTAACACCCGCTTCTGCAGCTTCTTTTATGGTCATATCCGGGATTCCGCAATCAGCTTTGCAATCGTCAAATCGAAATTGCCCTAAACACCAATCTGGGCGCCAGACCCGAACACCATTTGCGGTTTTAGCAGCGAGTTGATCACGCGCATCACCAAGAAATAATAAGTATGGATACTGGAATTCCACGACTGTTTCCTTTTCCTATTAGACTAAGAACATCGACAGTATAGGTAGTGAGGTGACTCACACAATACTAAATAAATTCAACCTGACTTTTCCGAACGACCCATCTTAATCATCTTTTTTTTTAAAACCGCCCAATCAGCGGAAAGATTTTCAAAATACTGTGTTAGTTCATCAGGATTCTTAAACCGACTTTTTGTATAAAGTTTGGATAGTCTTTCTTCAAGCTCGGGGTCTTCTATAGCTTTTTCAAATCTTTTAGATACTTTAGCTACGGTTTCGGCTGGGGTTTCTTGAGGAGCTAAAAGAATTCGATCAACGCCAAAAGCCGTGTTGACGCCCTGTTCTTGCAGAGTCGCTATATCTGATAATCTCATGTTTTCGAGTGTATCTGTTACTGCCAATACCTTCACTTGCCGGAGGTCTGCACGCCGCTTTGCCGCGGGGAGAGAAACTAAACCTAAATCAACTTTATGCGTCAATAATGCCACTAAGCTCTGACGGGCGTTTTTGAAATTGGTCACCTTGAATGAAACTCCAAGAACATCTTCTAACTGCATTCGAAACACCCGTTCTAGGGGACTCGATGTTTCCCCTACGCTAAGTCTGTTCGATTTTTCAGAAGCGGCTTCCATCAAATTTGTTAAATTAGCATCCTTAATATTTGCTCTCGAAACAATAGCCAATGGGCTTCTGGTAAGCATCGCAACGGGAGTAAAACTAGACCATTCCGGAGCGGATTTTTCCAGCAGGAATTTAGCTACTAAAGACTGTGTTATTCCTAAAAGCTGGCACCCGTCAGGTGCCCCTGTCATATTCTCTTCTATCACCGTAGAATGTGTTTTATTTACAACTTTTATTAGAGAACCAGTTGATTGCCGATTGATAGCTTGGCCAAACGCTCTAAAAATTAAATCTGTAGCTGTACCAACTGCATATGGCACTATAATCTTAACGCTGCGGCATTTTGGAGCGGCCTTAGGATCACTAATCGGCAGTAAAGCTAAAAACAATATAGCTGAAATTAAGAAGCTGATCTTCATAAATGCCAAGTGTATACTTTGTTTTGTCATCTTCCAACTCAATCATTAACCTCAAAACGTATACTTTGGGAGCTAATAATGGAAGGCTGTATGGCAGTTTCAGGATTCAGGAGGACCAGAAATGTCCAAGAGATACAAAGTTGGGATAGTGGGGCTAGGAGCTATAGGCCTGCAAATAGCGCGAACTATTGATCAAGGTAGTATTTCAAATTTTGATTTAGTAGCTATTGCCACACGGGACGAGAAGAAAGCAGCTAAAAATCTCGAAACGTTCGACCATATACCAAATATCACTTCCATAAAAAATGTTTGTGCGAAAGCTGATATAATAGTGGAATGCGCGCCGGCAGCAATATTCAGAACTATCATTGAAGAAACTATTGTAGCTGGCAAAACACTTATCCCAGCAAGCGTTGGTGCGCTTCTACCTTATCCTGATGTAATTGAACGTGCAAAAAGCACCGGTGCGAAAATAATTGTCCCGACAGGCGCTCTCATTGGCCTTGATGCTGTTCGTGCTGCCGCAGAAGGCAATATTGAAAAAATTACGCTAAAGACACGCAAACCACCGAATGGTTTAGCTGACGCACCCTTTTTAGCCGAAAATAAAATATCTGTGGAAAATTTGACGGAAGCAAAATTAGTTTTTGACGGATCCGCGCGGGATGGGGCAAAGGGGTTCCCTGCTAATGTTAATGTTGCAGCAGCTTTGAGCCTAGCTGGAATAGGTCCTGACAAAACAAAACTTCAAATTTGGGCTGATCCCTCTATTGATAGGAACATGCACACAATTACCGTTGAAGCAGATAGTGCCCGCTTTACGATGACAATTGAAAATATTCCAACGGTAGAAAATCCTAAAACAGGTAAGATTACCGCTTTAAGTCTCATTGCAACACTTAAGCGTTTCACAGAACCCATGATTGCAGGAACCTAAATCTATTTCCCGGAGAACTTGCAGCGTTTCTAGCGCAGCATGTTCACAGATAAACCAATTCCTCGATTGGGATTAATGCTTTTAATGAGATTTAGGGCGAGTGCATTATTATTGGTGGGTCTGAACGCCACGCCCGTCGACTGCAGATCTTTGATAAGCAGGTATTTTTCAATAAACTTTACTGCGTAATCAGTATTTTGCAATGGCTTCAAAAATTGGCTCTCAACCTCCATTGGCTTGTTAAATTCGGCTCTTAGGAGGGCCTCCTCAACATTTAATTTAATCCGCTCAGTACGCAGTTTACCAAAGGACCTGCTTACATCGAAATGGGCATCAAATAAAAACTTATGCCGTGCCGTTGGAATTGTTTTGAAACCTACGGAAGCGCCGCCGCCGGTTGTGGAACTGGTAGCAGCGGTGGAGGCCGTAATGGTGTAACTATTATCGTTTGGAATAGAGGTAATTTGAAATGTTGTGTCTAGGTTCAGTCCACCAACATTATCTCCGTTTGAAAATTGCACATATTCACCAACCGTAAAACCATGGGCGGTATGGGAAACCAATATCGATGTATCACCTGCTACAGTTGTAAACGGGTTCGCTCCCAAATTTCCACTTTGCCCACCGTCGAGCACACTATAGGTATAATTTCCTACTACTTCCTTGAGGTTGCCTTTAATTTGATTTTGGGCAGAAATGTTTATCTTTTTCCCAACTGATCCTAAGGCTAAGCTGAGATCTCTGGCACTTGTATCAATCAGGTTCAATCCTCGGTTATTTCCCCCGTTAAATATCTTATCAATGTTTTCTTTAATATTTGTGACTTGAGCGTCGACAGCACCTAACGGATCAGCTGTGTTAGTAACAAAATCGAACACCGGCAATTCTCTCTGCAACTGCTTTATTCCAGTTTTAACGTTCTCCAGAAATGTTGCATTACCGCTAGCTGCTGAAGCCTGATTTCCACTGGTGAGCGTTGAGGGTATTAAAGAGTTTAAACGAGCGCTATCATTTAAGGCATAAGGACCACTTGCATCTATGTCATCTAGTCCAGGGTTAGATGCAATAAATTGGTCAACACCATCTCTAATTCGATACGTTTTAGTTCCAGAAACTGAAAGCAAATTATCTAACGTCGCACTTGGCGAGCCCAAAAAAGAGGCCGATGCGCCGCCGCCCGTAGCATTAGCAGACGCATTTGTAGAGGCGGTAATAGTATAAGTATTGGCATCAGTTACGTTGGTAACGGTAAATGATGTATTTAAGTCAAGCCCGCCGACGCTTGCAACTCCCGAATAGCTTACCGTGTCACCAACAGTAAGCCCGTGATTCGACTGCGCTACAGTTACCTGATTATTTCCACTTTGTGTTTGAAATGGATCGTTCGCAAGAGAACCAGATGTGCTTCCCACAATCTTTCCAGCATTGTCGAGCAAACTCACAATATCGGCGCGTGCGTCGGCAAAGCTACTAGCATTATCGCTTGAAAATGTCTCCGTGGCATAGCGGTCAATCGATTTCAAAACAGTTGCGATCTTTTCCAAGCGACTAATAGCATCCAAAATTGACTCTCTGCCCTTCGTTAGCTCTGTTGTATTCAGAGTGGCGGCAAAAGTAATCGAATTAGTCTGACTGGCGAAAGAGTTTGAATTCGCATCAACTACACCTCGTGCTTGACGAAATTCTGTATTTGCATCGTTCAAGTCAGATTTTGCTGAACCTGTATCCGAGACTACATTCACCAAGGTGGTACCTGCTATAGTGGCAGCAGCACTTGCAATTTTTGACACAAAAGTAGCCATATCTTTATTTTGGGCGATGATACTTGAATTGTTTTCGTCAATAATCGATGCTAGCTCGGGCAACGTTAGCCTTACGCCATTGCCGCCACCACCGCCTACAGTGCTGGTTGCCGCACTCGTTGCCGTTATTGTGTAATTGTTAGTATCAGTCACGCTACTCACACGAAAGGTTGCATTTAGATCCAAACCACCGACTGCTGAGCTATTATCAAATTGAACAACGTCACCTACACTCAGACCGTGACTATTATCAGCTACGGACACCACCGCACTACCACTTGTTGTTGAAAATGGATTTGCTCCCAATGTATGACCATAGGTTGCTGAGTTGCCGCCACCGGTTTGCCCGGCTATTGCCTGCGATCCAACCGTAATCACGTAGGCATCATCGATAACGCTCGCAACCTCGAAAGTACCTGTCAAATTGAGGCCCCCAACTGAAGCGACATCACTCAGTGTCACAAAATCACCGACCGAGAATAAATGATCTTCTTGAGCCACCGTGACCTGGTCACTGGCATTCACCGTAACTGAACCACCACCACCCGTGCCAGCGATGCCTTGGGAGGTCGACGTTACCGTGTAGGAATTTGCTGTTGCATTAGCAACGGTGAAACTTCCATTCAGGCTTGCACCGCCAACTGATGAGCCTCCACTGAAGGTTACCGTGTCACCATTGCTAAACGGATGCCCTGTATGCGCCACCGTGACCTGGTCACTGGCATTCACCGTAACGGAACCACCACCACCCGTGCCAGCGATGCCTTGGGAAGTCGACGTTACCGTGTAGGAATTTGCTGTTGCATTAGCAACGGTGAAGCTACCATTCAG
>NZGS01000154.1 GCA_002690995.1 Rhodospirillaceae bacterium | reverse complement strand
TAATCCGAGCAGAATTTGGGCAGCTAATGATATTGTATTCGAATTTTTTGAGCCGAACATCGAATCTCCGGCGAATTCCATCAACCCAAGCAAACCCATTCCCATAACTGCAGATGCCATGAAAGTCCGAACTAACTTAACGTAGGTTTTCTTGCTGTGTTGATGAAGCCCTTTCTGTTTCAATATAAGGGTAAGGATCACGACATTTAGCCAAGCAGTTATTGAAGTAGCTAGGGCCAACCCAGCGTGTGCCAAATACTGCATTAATATTATGTTGAGGACAAAGTTCGTTAGAACCATAAAACTGGCAACCTTCACTGGGGTGAGGGTGTCATAACGCGCGAAAAAACTTGGTTGTAAAACTTTTATTATTATGAACGCAGGTAGTCCAAATGCATAACAAAATAACGTTTGTGCTGTTGCATCAACGGCTGTCGGGGAAAACGCACCACGTTCAAACAATGTACTGATGATAGGCTGTGACAATACCAAAAGCCCTACAGCCGCAGGAAGGGCAAGAACCATCCCAAATTCCAAGGCGTGATCTTG
Organism: Rhodospirillaceae bacterium; assembly: GCA_002690995.1. Lineage (GTDB taxonomy): Bacteria > Pseudomonadota > Alphaproteobacteria > Thalassobaculales > Thalassobaculaceae. The sequence goes on along the minus strand of NZGS01000154.1, from coordinate 60,706 downwards.
GCTCTTTTTTGCTTTTTCGAGCTCGCCGCGTTGAATTTCTCGAGATAATTTTGGAAGAAGTGCAGTGCCAATAGCTATGCCAATCAAGGCCAAAGGTAGCTGGTTTATTCTATCAGCAAAATAAAGAAATGAGATGGAACCAGAAGGCAGGGTTGATGCTAGAATTATATCAATTAATAGGTTTATCTGTACGACACCTGCCCCTAAAACTGCAGGTAACATTAACTTAAACAAACTTTTAACTCGCCTGGTTACTCTCGGGCGTCGTAACTTTGGAATACTACCATTTTGACGGCATGCTTCTAGAAGCCAAATAAATTGGGCGACACCAGAAATAGCGACAGCAATCGCTAGAACATGTCCTTTTGTTTCCATACTGTTTTCAAAGAAAACTAGGGAAACGATAAGAATTATATTCAATAAGATTGGAGCAGAAGCCATAGCTCCAAATTTGCCAAAGCTGTTAAGTATACCACCCAACAAAGCTACTAGAGATATTGGTGTCAGATAAATAAAAGTAATCCTGGCTAGCTCAACTGTTAAGTCGAATAACCAATCCTGTTCTATAAAACCAGGCGCTAGCCCCAGCATAACAGTTGGCATGAATATTATTACAAAAAAGCTAAATAAAAATAAACCAATCCCCATAATAGAAATAACTTCTTCGGCAAATTCGAGGGCATCCTTTTTACCTTTGTCCTGAAGCAGACGGGAAAAGGTAGGCACGAATGCCACAGTGAAGGCGCCTTCCGCTGTTAAGCGTCGAAAAAAGTTCGGAAATTTAAACGCGATAAAAAATGCGTCTGCTATTGGGCCAGCCCCAAGAATCGATGCAATCAATATGTCGCGGGCAAAGCCGGTGATTCGGCTCATCATAGTAAACCCGCTAACGGTAGCAACAGCGCGCAAAAGAGACATTATGCTGATTTAGTTCATTTCAATAAATTCTAAAAGCGAATGTTTCATCATTTCTCCAATATTATTTTTCAACAATTTTTGTTATTTCTACTTCTTCTAATGCCTTCAGCATGAAATCTTTTATTGACTCTAGCCTTTTATTTTCGTGCAATTTTAAACCAAAGAGATCTTTTACATAGAAAACGTCAACGATGCTCGCCCCATAAGTTGAAATTTTAGCGGACGAAATTTGAAGGTTTTGCTCTGCAAGGCTCTTGGTTAAACGATGCAGAAGCCCCGGCTGATCACGGCCATTGACCTCTATAACCGTGTGTGTGCTACTCGCCTTGTTGTCTATTAAAACGCGGTGGGGCACGTCCATCGCTTGCGCTCGTTTTGGTAATTTGTTTGGTCGGGATGCAAGCAATTGGCCTAAATGTATAGCGCTAGAAAGTGTTTCGCTTATAGCATTCGTTAGACGAGTGGTGTCCTCAAAATCATTTCCGTTGCTATCTTGCACCCAAAAACTGTCAAGTGCCATCCCATTACGCATAGTTGTTATTTTTGCGTCTACTACATTGGCGCCTGCAGAAGCTAATGCCCCTGCTATCCTTGAGAATAATCCAGGATGGTCTGCTGTATAAACTATTACCTCGGTAATGCCTCTGTCGCTATCTATGAGTGTATTTACTGTGAGGGCTGTTTTATCGTCATCAGCCTTTTTTATAAGTTTTGCATGGCGAACTAAGGTATCTTTGTCATACGTCAGCCAATATGAAGGGTAACCTTGCTTGAAATGAGTATGACGTTCTTTGGAAGTCCAGGAGATAAGTTCTTTTTCCAAATCGTCATGAACTTTTTCAATCCGAGCTGTTTGTGCTTTAATAGAGCTATGACCCAACAAGGCTTCCTCGGCTAACCAGTACAACTCGCTCAATAGAGTTCCTTTCCAACTATTCCAAACATTTGGCCCAACTGCTCGAATATCGGCCACCGTAAGCACTAACAGTAAACGTAATCTTTCCGGTGATCTCACAATTGCAGTAAAGTCCTCTATGGTTTTGGGATCATTAATATCGCGTTTAAAAGCCGCGTAGCTCATTAGCAAATGCCATCGTACAAGCCATGCAACTGTCTCTGTCTCTTCTGCTGTCATTCCAAAACGTGGACATAATCGGCGAGCCACTTTCTCCCCCAAAATGGAATGATCGCCCCCTCGTCCTTTTGCAATGTCATGTAGAAGAACGGCAACATATAACTCTCTTCTTGATATGACTTTTCCAACTACGCTTGAGGCAGTGGGCGCGATTTCCTCTAACTCACGCTTCTCAATCTTAAATAGAATACCAAGCATTATTATTGTATGCTCATCAACTGTGTAAACGTGGTACATGTCATATTGCATTTGAGCGACCACTTTTCCAAAATCTGGAATAAACCTTCCAAAAACTTGCGCTTCGTTCATACGGCGGAGTATTCGTTCCGGTCCTTTCTTTGAGGTTAATATTTCTAAAAACAAGCTATTAGCTTTTTGATCATGTCGGAGTTTTTTATCTATAAATTTGAGATCTTGGTTAACTAATTTTAGTATTTGTGGATGAAACTCTAAATCGTACTCTTGTGCCACATGAAACATTCTTAAAAAATTAACAGGATCTTTACTGAAAATTTCTGGATCTTTTGCGTTCAGTCGTCCCCCCTCTAACTCAAAATCTCCAAGGCTCTTCGGGCGTTTCCAAGGGGCAGACAGTTTTAGGCGAGGTTTCCGTTGATGCTCTTCTTCGATTGCGGCGCAAAATATTCTTGTGAGATCCCCAACATCTTTCGCGGTTAAATAATAATGCTTCATAAATCGTTCAACCGCTGTATTTCCAGAGCGGTCCATATACCCAAGTCGTTTTGCAATTTCGCGCTGATGATCAACGGTAAGGCGATCCTCTTCTCTACCTGCTAAATAATGTAGGTGGCAGCGTATAGTCCAAAGCTGTTTTTGCGCTTTAGCAAACCGCCGAGCGTCGTCCAAAGATAAAACGCCCTCTGATACTAGAGCTGAAACATCATCTGTTTTGTAAGCGTATTTACCAATCCAAAATAGTTTATGTAGGTCGCGCAAGCCACCTTTGCCATCTTTGATATTGGGTTCAATAACATAACGTGAGTCTCCAAGTTGTCGGTGCCTATCGTCAGACTCTTTAAGTTTTGCTTCTACAAACTCTAGTGCACTCCCTTTTATTATTTCTTCTCGAAAACGGGCAATCATCTGTTTCATTAGAGAGATTTCGCCACAGATATATCTCGACTCCAGTATTGCAGTTCGAACAGTCATATCGGCTTTAGCCTGTCGCATGCATTCGTCGATAGATCTAGTGGAATGGCCCACCTTTAATTTCATGTCCCAGAGAAGGTATAAGATTGTTTCCACTACCTGCTCAACACGGGGGGTTTGTTTATAGGGTAACAAAAATAAGAGATCTATATCAGAAAAGGGGGCTAATTCTCCCCGCCCGTATCCACCGACAGCGATAATACAAAGTTGTTCACCTCGAGTTGGGTTTGGTGCCCTATAGAGTTTTGTATCAACTGTTTCAAGGGCGGCTTTAATGAGAGAGTCCATTAAATATGCTTGAGCAAGAACGGCCTCGGCTCCATCATTATTTAAAAGAAATCGGTCTTGAATGAAATTTGAGCCTTCTGAGAGGGTCGTTCGGAATATAACCAACAATTTGGATCGAAATTCTGCAGGGGTTCTCGTTGTTTCCCAAGCGAGGTCGATATTTTTTGTTAGTGTTTCAACATTTATAATTTCGGAGTGGCCACGCAATTTGTTAGCGTCTGGGCTCAGTCCGTCTATTTTATGGTTTTCTCTAGTTTTGTTTTTGAGTCCGTTTGGTTTCACTAGAATTAACCTCGCGTCTTAGTCTTTTTTATTTATAAGATAGTCTCGTCAAGTTTAAGATTTAAAACGATCCCGCTGCTCAAACAAATTGAGCTTTGTAATTTTGAATCACCTAGTCTCAATTATTTAAAAGCCTAGGCGTTAAGGATTGGCAGCATCACTTCCACAGCAGCGCTAGCAATGACTATAGTGTCATCCATTTCTTCATCCACAACATCTAGCCCTCCTTCTTCTACATGTATTTGGGCATTCTCAAAGGGTATGATTTTTTTTATTTCGGCTAGATTAACAGATTTAGGATCCTGTACGCCGATTTTTACATGAATGATTATGGATTTTCTGTCTAGATCGAACGATTTTAAAAAATGAAGTGAACTGTGATGCATGGCATCTTTAACAGCTCTCACGGCTGCTTTTGTATAGTCTTTGCCATGAAGATCATTCCCCATGCCCATTTCAAGAATAGCTCGTGCGGTTGCCATGTTTAATTATCCTGTCGTTTGTTTAAGTAAACCACAGCTGCAGCATTAGCCATCACGGTCCAATCTTTGCGTGCTTTATTTTCTATTTCTAATCCACCCTTTACGCACGTTACCTTGCCTGTGCCGTGAGGTAAAATCGATAAAACGTCTGGCTTGTTGACTTTATTAGGCTCGGGTATCCCTATCATTACTTCGACCCACATAGAGTCTGTATCAACACCCATTATTTCTGCAATCCCGAGCGAGTTATGCCAAAGAGCGTCTTTTAGAGCTCGGCAGGCCGCTTTAGTATAATCGCGACCTCGGATATCTGTCCCAAGACCGATTTCGGTAACAATTTTTTGTTTTTGCAATTAATATAACCTTCTTGAAATTGTAGAAACCTACTATGCTATATCATAAGTTTAGGAAACTTCCTGCTTAAATTCAAACAACCGATAGAATAGTCAAAATAACAATGGAAGGGCGGCGTCAATGGAGTATCTACACACAATGGTGCGGATTAGTAATGTAGAGGAATCTCTTGATTTTTACTGTAATAAATTGGGCATGGTAGAAGTTAGAAGAACGGAGAGCGAAGCTGGGCGCTATACGAACATATTCCTCAGTGCGCCTGGAGACGCCGAAATTGCAAAGGAAAATTGGTCTCCAACAATTGAATTAACCTTCAATTGGGATCCTGAGCAATATACTGGGGGACGAAACTTTGGGCACCTGGCTTTTCAGGTTGATAATATCTATGAACTTTGCGATTCCCTGCAAAAGAGTGGTGTCCTAATCAATAGGCCACCACGCGAAGGACGGATGGCATTCATTAAATCTCCGGATGGCGTGTCCATTGAGCTGCTTCAAAAAGGCAATGCCCTCGAAGTTAGCGAGCCTTGGGCAAGCATGCCAAACACGGGTAGTTGGTGAATAAAACTTGTTTATATCGAAAACCAAGAATAAAAACGCAGGATGCTAACTAACTTAAGTATGATAGGTGATATCAATGGCTAACGAATGGGTTATACCAGAAATTGCAGCAAATCATGATGAGATGACGGCTTGGCGGCGCGATATCCACGCCCACCCTGAACTTGGCTTTGAGGAAGTGAGAACTTCTGGGCTAGTCGCTAAAAAGCTAAAATCTTGGGGACTCGACGTCCACAAGGGATTGGGCAAGACAGGTGTTGTGGGTACTCTAAGGGTAGGAAATGATACCCGGAGCATTGGACTGCGGGCCGACATGGACGCTTTACCGATGCCCGAAGCTAATCAATTTGATTACCGGTCAACAAAAGAGAATGTGATGCATGCGTGCGGACATGATGGACATACTACGATGCTTTTAGGGGCGGCAAAATATTTGGCAGAAACTAAAAACTTTGAAGGGTGTGTGCATTTTATTTTTCAACCAGCTGAAGAAGGTGTTGGCGGCGCAAAAGCGATGGTTGAGGAAGGGCTCTTTGAACAGTTTCCATGCGACTCAGTCTATGGAATGCACAATAGGCCTGGCATGTCGGTTGGTAAGTTTGGAATGCGGCCAGGGTCCGCGATGGCAGGAGGCGCTTTATTTGACATCATTGTTAAAGGCAATGGGTCGCACGGCGCCCGCCCTGAGTCAGGTATTGATCCGGTTATAATTTCTGCGCACATAGCAACTGCAGCCCAAACTATTGTTTCTAGAAATGCTAATCCTCAGGAAATGGCTGTGCTTTCGATTACACAGATACAATCTGGAGATGCCTACAACGTCATTCCACACACAGCGCATATGAAAGGCACTGCTCGAACATTCTCAAATGAAATCATGAAGCTTTTGGAGACAAACCTTACCAAAATGGCGAAAAGTATAGCTGAAGGGATGGGGGCGACGGCGGAGGTTGACTTTAGAGTAACATTTCCCCCACTGATAAATGATAAAGACGAAATTGAGTTCACTGGTGATGTCGCGGCAGGTCTTGTAGGTGAACAGAATGTTGACAGAATGAGCAATCGTATAACTGCCTCGGAGGATTTCTCCTATATGTCGAATATTGTTCCTGGTAGCTACGTAACAATTGGGCTAGGAGAGGATCGATGTGAAGTTCATAATCCTAGTTATGACTTTAACGATGAAATTTTACCTCTTGGTGCCACTTACTGGGCGAAACTGGTAGAACAGAGGTTAAGAAAAGGTGTCCAGTCCGATTAAATGGCCGTTTTGATCTTTAAAATAAGTTAGGGGGTCGAATGTTCGTAATAATTGTAGATTTTTTGATTAAAGAAAATGAAGTAGAGAATTTTAAACCTCTAATGTTAGAAAATGCTCGCGCATCGCTCATGGATGAACCGGGCTGTCGTCAGTTTGACGTGTGTTTTGATTTAGAAGACTCTCGAAAGTGCTTTTTGTATGAGGTTTATGACAGTAAAGCTGCTTTCGATGAACACTTATTAACGGTCCATTTCAAAACTTTTGATGAAGCTGTAGGATCAATGCTAGAAAATAAGCAAGTAAGGGCACTTAATTTAATTCAGGGAACAACACTTCCGACATTGGACGGAACGCTATAGGATTGCAAAAATTGGCATATCAAATTATTGGAATGCTGAACCTGTAAAGAAATGGATTTAAAGATGGACGGAGCTATTCAAAGTTTTCTCTCGGGGATCCCATTTTTGCTGACCCACTTCGGGGTAACCATCGTAATGCTTGTGGTTGGCGCGTTTATTTACATTAAAATAACTTCGCACGATGAAATGGCTCTTATAAGGGAAGGAAATAACGCTGCCGCCGTTTCTCTCTCAGGCGCTATTCTAGGACTTGCCATTCCTTTGGCATTTTGTATGGCGAACAGCGTCAACGTATATGATATTGTCATTTGGGGATTAGTTACTTTAGTAATTCAGCTTGTTACGTTTTGGATTATCGACCTATGGCTTCGAGATTTATCGCGAAAAATAGAGGACGGTCAGGTAGGGACAGCCATTTTGCTAGCCTCTGTTAAACTCGCTGTGGCATCAATTAATGCAGCTGCAATCTCTGGTTAAAAAGTTTTTTTTGGGACAAATTTTCAGCCACCATGGTGCAGAAGCCGATAGACTCGACTTACTATTTCGTCCTCTTTCTCAATCATCTTTGACGTCTTTACTGAATATTGGTAAAGCATTTCAATCGGTCCTTCTGGAAAATAGCACCTGCCAGGGTCACCAATTAAAACTTCAGTTCCTTCTCGAGTTCTATTTAAAAGCCATTCGAAAATTTTTTGCGACATTGGCTGCTCGTAAAAAACGTCACCGGCAACAATTATCTCCCAAGAGTTTTTTTGAGAGCACTGATTGGTTGGGCCTGCGATTAAGTTTTTTCTAAGAATACTGGGGTAGACTTTAAGTCCATTTGCCGCGCAATTTAAATGGATCGATTTGCAGGCCAAGGGATCTATATCGTTAAAGTCGACGTGCCTGGCTGAAGCTGCAAGAGCTGCAATCCCAGCTATTCCCGATCCGGAAGCTAAATCTAAAACGCTTTTATTTTTAACAAGTGATGGATTATCTAAAATATAGCGCGCAATAGCTTGCCCTCCTGGCCAAGCAAATGCCCAGAAGGGAGGTTCTATGTTCTTTTGCTTTAAGTCGGTTTCTGTCATATGCCACAAGCTGGTGATATCGGAGGCAGTATACAATTTTATCTCTGGAACAAGGGGCGCTCTAGATAGCTTTGTATGAGTTTTAATAAAGTGCAGATAATTTTGCTTCAATTTTACCCGCAGTAGATAGCTAGCGTTACAATCAACCCGAATAATTTATTAGATTTGAATTTTTCAAGACAATCTATTGGCGAGTTTAAGTTTAATGCCAGGATCTGCCAAATAAGCTGGCTTGCCGAAATGCCTATCAAAAAATAGAAAGCAAGGTCAAAATTGTTCAAGAGACCTATAGTGACCAACCCGCTTATTGTTAAACTATAGAACGGAATTAAAAACAATTTTGTTTTATCGCCAAGTGCAAGAGCCGACGACTTTATGCCGATAAGTGCATCGTCTTCTTTATCTTGATGCGCGTAAATAGTGTCATATCCAAGTGTCCAAAAGATACCAACTAAATACAGCAGCAATGGTTCTAAAGAAATAGAACCCGTTATAGCGGCCCAACCCATTAAGGCACCCCAGTTGAACGTTAGGCCAAGAATGAACTGTGGCCAGTAGGTGATTCTTTTAAAAAAAGGATACGTAAAAACCAGGAAAAGAACCAAAACACCGAGTAGCCAACAGACTTTGTTAAGCTGATATAAAATTAATGCTGCAACAACAAATAAAGTGGACAAAAATAAAATAGCTTTTTTGACACTTATTTCGCCTGAAGCTATGGGCCTATCGGCAGTTCTGGCGACAAGTTTATCCATGTTTCGGTCCCAGAGATCATTAATGGTGCAACCTGCGCCTCGCATGATTAAGGCACCTAAAGTAAATAGGACATATAAGTAACCCAGTTCATTGAGATCTGTATTGTCTAACTGCAGTTTCCATCCTAAAGCTAGGCTCCACCAGCAGGGCAATAACAAAAGCCATGTTCCAATTGGACGGTCAAGTCGTGCCAAACGAATATAAGGCCTCGAGAACTCGGGCATATAACGATCGACCCAATTATTCTTGGGGATGTCGCTTCGAGACATCATTTCTAAATAAGAATATCTGACGTATTTAAATACATTTTGTCTTAATACTCTGGCGTTGTTATTCTCTCTATAAGCGAATTCTGCCTCAAATTAATAGTTTATCCTCGTATTTAAAAGGGGGGGTGTCGTTTTCGAGGGGCCAGATACCGCTATATTGGGGGAAATGTTTTAACAAATGTCAGTAAAAGATTATGAAACCAGACTTTATGTTAGAGATTATCTGTCGATCGGTAAATCGTTGGTCTTAAAAAATGATCAATCGCACTATATAAGGTCGGTATTGCGCCTTAAGGAAAATAGTCAAATTGCCCTTTTCAATGGTGAGGAGGGTGAATGGCTGTCGACGATTAAAATCATTTCAAAGAAATTTGTGGAATTGGAAGTAATAGAGCAAATTAAATTGCAAGAGGTTATCTCGGATATTTGGCTAGTCTTTGCGCCCATAAAAAGAACTCGAATTGACTATTTGGCCCAAAAAGCCACGGAACTTGGTGCTGGAGCCCTATGGCCTATTTTTACTAAATATACTTCAGTTAGCAGGGTGAATGCGGAGAGGTTAAGGTCCAATTCAATAGAAGCGGCTGAGCAGTCGGGAAGGCTTACCGTTCCTCAAATATTAGATCCCATTGACTTTGACACCTTAATTGAAAAGTGGCCGCATGATAGGGATTTATTCTGTTTGGATGAAACAGGGAGAGGCGCCCCAATTTTGGACGCTTTTCGATCATCCCACCATCGAGCATCAGGTTTGTTAATAGGCCCAGAGGGCGGTTTTGCAAAGGAAGAGCTTGACCAGGTGGATAAACTAGGCAATGTGTGTCGCGTAAGTTTGGGGAAACGAATCCTAAGGTCGGATACGGCTGCTGTGGCAGCTTTAGCTTGTTGGCAAGCTGCCGCTGGGGATTGGCTTTAACTTTACGTCGAAAAAACTTAATTGGTAAAGGAAAATCTATGTCACGACCCCCTGATTCCGAAGGTGAGCCAATTGAAAAAAAGTCACAACTGATCGAAGACTTGGAGTCTGGTTGTAAACCTAAAGAAAATTGGCGGATTGGCACTGAGCATGAGAAATTTCCCTTTCGCCTATCGGACAATAAGCGCCTCCCCTATGAGGGTCCTGATGGTATTGCCGAAATTTTAAACCGACTTACACGATTTGGATGGCAGCCGATAAGAGAAAAAGATAATGTTATTGCGCTTTCATTAGAAGGATGTGCCATCACACTCGAGCCCGGGGGGCAGTTTGAGCTTTCAGGTGCTCCCTTACAGACAATACATCAGACTTGTGACGAAGTGCATACCCACCTAGCTCAAGTAAAAGAGGTAGGTGATGAATTAGGTATTGGTATGTTGGGGCTTGGTTTTGATCCGAAATGGACTAGAAATGAAGTCCCCTGGATGCCAAAAGGCCGATATTCCATAATGAAGCGATGGATGCAAGAAGTAGGGACACTAGGGCTCGACATGATGCTGCGAACCTGCACGGTTCAAACAAATTTGGATTTCAGTCATGAAGCCGATATGGTGCAAAAATATAGGATAAGTATTGCCCTGCAACCACTGGCCACAGCATTATTCGCAAATTCGCCATTTCAAGAAGGTGGGGTGAGTAACTGCTTATCATTGCGGAGCAATGTTTGGACAGACACAGATCCCTACAGGTGCGGGATGCTGCCGTTTGTTTTTGAGGAAGGTTATGGCTTTGAACGTCATGTAGATTACATTTTGGATGTTCCAATGTATTTTGTTTACCGTGACGGTATATATCATGATGTAGCGGGCAAAAGTTTTAGGGATTTTATGGCGGGTAAATTAGAGGGATTTGAGGGAGAGCTTCCACATATGGGTGATTGGGCAGACCATATGACGACAAATTTTCCTGAGGTTAGATTAAAAAAATATATAGAAATGCGTGGTACAGATGGGGGACCATGGAAGAATCTTTGTGCTCTGCCAGCATTTTGGGTTGGACTGTTGTATGACACTGACGCACAGCAGGCAGCGTGGGACTTCGTTAAAGACTGGACCGATGTTGAAAGAGAAGACATGAGAAGGCGAGTTCCGGTAGAGGGATTGTCTACTAAATTTCGAAATACAACGCTTCAGCAACTCGCAAAGCAGGTTTTACTTATATCTTCTAGAGGTCTGAAGAATCGCGGCAATTTAGATGCCGCCGGGAACGACGAGTCTGGCTTTTTGGATACACTCCGGGATATTGCCGACCGAGGTAAGACACCGGCCGAGGATTTGGTCGAAGCTTTCAAAACACGATGGTCTGGAAGCGTTGATCCAGTCTACAGTGAACTGCGATATTAAAATACGTTCTCTAATCATTAGGGTTACAAACTTTCCCAAAGTTCTGGTAACCAATACTAAACGGCTGTTCCACCGACTGTGACACCATTCATTTTTAGGGTAGGCTGTCCGACACCGACGGGAACACCTTGACCGTCCTTTCCACACGTGCCTACCCCCTCATCAAGTTTCATATCGTTTCCGATCATAGATATTTTGTTCATCGCGTCTGGCCCGTTACCAATCAACGTTGCGCCTTTGACGGGATTTTTAATTTTACCATCTTCGATTAGGTAAGCTTCACTTGCAGAAAATACAAATTTACCCGATACGATATCGACTTGACCCCCAGAAAAGTTTACTGCATATACGCCATTTTTCACGCTTTTTATTATCTCTTCGGGCTCGCAGTCTCCACCAAGCATGTAAGTATTAGTCATTCTTGGCATAGGGTGATGTGCGTAGCTTTGTCGACGCCCGTTCCCTGTTGTTGGAACCCCCATTAGCCGTGCATTTTGGCGGTCTTGCATGTACCCGACTAGAATTCCGTCTTCTATAAGAACATTGCGTTTTGACGGTGTGCCTTCGTCATCCACCGTTATAGATCCGCGTCGATCCGGTATAGTTCCATCATCTATCACAGTGACCCCTTTAGAGGCTACTCTTTCTCCGACTAAGCCAGTAAAAGTGGATGTCTCTTTTCGATTAAAATCACCCTCTAATCCGTGACCTACGGCTTCATGCAACATAACGCCTGGCCAGCCCGGCCCCAAAACCACATCCATTTCCCCGGCAGGAGCAGCAGTCGCCTCTAAATTGACTAGCGCAATTCTTAATGCTTCATCCACTTGTTGTTTCCAATTATCTGTTGCGATGTATCGATCATAAGCCAGTCTGCCGCCGACCCCGGTACCCCCGCTTTCCATTTTATTTCCATGACCTACCACAACAGAGACATTCAAACGCACTAAAGGCCTAATATCAGCAACGCGAAATCCTCCGCGTCGTATAATTTGAACTGCTTGCCAAGATGCAGATAGCGACGTTGAAACTTGTTTTATCCGCGTATCGCTGTCTCTGGCGTAAGCATCGATATCTTTCAAAAGTTTTACTTTTTCGGAGAAACTCATCCCCAACATCGGATTTTCGTCCGTGTAAAGGCTTTGGTTGGTTCCTCCAGGATGATCGTCTATGCTTTCATTGAAATCAGCACTTACATTTCTAACGGTATCAGCTGCCCTTTTGATGGCGGCTTCACTTAGTTCGGAAGAATGCGCATAACCTCTTGTTTCGCCAGCAATAGAACGTATTCCGAAGCCTTGTGAGGTGTCATAAGAAGCGGTCTTCAGACGCCCGTCATCAAAAGCGAAGGCTTCAGATTGGCAATACTCCAAGAAGAGCTCCCCATCATCAGATTTACCTAGCGCATCATCAACGATACGGCTTAATTTATCCTTACTTAGGTCTCTATCTTCAAAGAAGATAACGTCGGTTTTGCGCAAAACACTCATAATTAAGCCTTCTCTTATAATTAACTACTCGAAGCACTCTATATAGGATAAAAAACTGTAATTTAAACGATATTACCTCAGAGGCACTATAAACCTCAACATAGGGTTGTTTTTATGAACAAAATCCCTTAAATCAAAGTGTCAGCGCGACTTTCTGACGCGCTGTGATGCCTTGAGACGTGGACTACTAAGAGTTACTTTTATTGTTATTCAAATCTGAGGTATGACATATCATATCGGAGAACTTCCGATAAAGTCGATATACAGGAGCAGAGAGCGCAAGATATGAAAAAAATACGAGATCTTAGTTCGTCGGTTGCAGTTCTTTTTGGGGTAGCCTTTGCTACATTCGCTTCCTGCTTATTCAGTGCATCAGCCGAAATGAAACCATGGCAACTGGGTGTTCCAGAACCCGTAAGCCCAGTTGCGGTTAGGATACATGAGTTTCACGATTATCTTCTATGGCTGATTACTGCGATAACTATTTTCGTTTTGGCGCTCCTGGTTTACGTTTGTGTTCGTTTTAAGGCTTCACGGAATCCCAATCCCTCAAAAACCACGCACAATACTACCATTGAGGTATTATGGACGGTTGTGCCGGTTTTAATTCTTGTTGTTGTTGCCGTTCCCTCATTCAAGACTCTCTATTATGGGGATAGGGCTGTGGATCCAGACATGACGATAAAAGTCACGGCTAATCAATGGTATTGGACTTATGAGTACCCAGACCAGGGGATAACCTTCGATAGTTACATGGTTCCGGAAAAAGAGATTGATCCCAAGACGCAGACTTATTTGTTATCGGTTGACAACCCGCTCGTTGTGCCGGTCGGAAAAAAAGTGCAGGTGCTTGTAACCAGCAACGACGTGATGCATTCTTTTTATGTGCCTCAGGCCGTGGTCCAAATATACGGTATAGCGGGGCGTACAAATGAAACATGGATGCAGATTGACAAGGAAGGCACCGTCTACGGACAGTGTAATCAAATTTGCGGTATAAACCATTCGGCAATGCCAATCGCGGTAAAGGCCTTACCAGCGGAAAAATACCAAGAGTGGTTAACTGAGGCGAAAGTAAAGTTTGCCTCAGTTGCGCCAAAAGTTCAGATCGCAAGTAATAGCATAAGTAATTAGGAAGCCTGGGGAAAAAAATGAGCGCTGCAGAGCATATACATCACGACGAACACGATCATGGAACGCCGACTGGGTTCCTGAGGTGGCTATACTCCACTAACCATAAAGACATCGGCACTATGTACTTAATATTCTCGGTGACAGCGGGCCTCATTGGCGGTGCCATTTCCATGTACATGAGAATGGAGCTCCAGAACCCTGGCGTTCAGTACATGGAAAATGGGCACGTGTGGAATGTTTATGTCACGGCTCACGGCCTGATTATGGTCTTTTTCGTTGTTATGCCGGCCCTTATAGGAGGGTTTGGAAACTGGTTCGTGCCGCTCATGATAGGTGCCCCCGACATGGCATTCCCTCGAATGAATAATATCAGCTTTTGGCTACTTATTCCGGCATTTTTATTACTTTTAATGTCAGTGTTTGCGGACGGTGGCGCGGGTGTTGGCTGGACAATTTATCCGCCTATGTCGGGGAAGGAAGGTACGCCCGGGATGTCAATGGATATGGCAATATTGTCACTTCATCTGGCGGGAGCGTCATCAATACTGGGGGCAGCAAACTTTATTACAACAATATTTAATATGAGGGCACCCGGGATGACTCTTCATAGGATGCCTTTGTTTGTTTGGGCAATGCTTATAACGGCCTTCTTGCTCCTACTATCACTTCCTGTCTTGGCAGGCGCCATAACGATGTTGCTTACAGATCGCAACTTTGGCACCACATTTTTTGTAGCCGCTGGAGGCGGGGATCCAATCTTATTCCTTCACCTGTTTTGGTTTTTTGGGCACCCGGAAGTTTACATAATGATACTTCCAGCGTTTGGAATCGTTAGTCACGTTATATCGACATTCTCTAAAAAGCCGATATTTGGGTACTTGGGTATGGCATATGCAATGGTTGCAATTGGTTTTGTTGGGTTCATCGTATGGGCCCACCACATGTACACTGTTGGCCTAGATGTTGATACGAGGGCGTACTTCACTGCCGCTACGATGGTAATCGCTGTACCTACAGGGGTAAAGATTTTTTCCTGGATTGCTACGATGTGGGGCGGTTCAATAACATTTAAAATACCTATGTTGTGGGCAATAGGATTTATTTTTCTATTCACCGTTGGAGGTGTGACAGGCGTTGTCTTAGCTAATGCCGGAGTGGATATAATGTTGCACAACACGTATTATGTGATTGCTCATTTTCACTACGTTTTATCACTTGGTGCTGTTTTTGGTATCTTTTGCGGATTTTACTACTGGTTCGCAAAAATGACCGGATACAACTACAATAGCACCCTCGCTTCTCTTCATTTTTGGCTGACTTTTATAGGTGTTAACGTTACGTTTTTTCCGCAGCACTTCCTTGGTTTAGCTGGAATGCCGCGTAGGTACATTGACTACCCAGAAGCACTCCACGGATGGAATATGGTGTCCTCTTATGGAGCTTACGTTGCTGGTTTAGGCACACTTATCTTCGTCGTATTGATAATCGAGGCCTTTGTCAAAAAGAGGATAGCTGAAAACAATCCATGGGGCGAGGGTGCTACTACGCTTGAGTGGACCTTGTCTTCGCCTCCGCCTTTTCATACCTATGAAGATGTGCCGCGCGTTAACTGATTGGTACGCTCTACGCACCAAAACATTGGGGGATAAGTTTGACTTCCTTTACTTCCATTGAAACGCCGGTCTCTGCGGGTGCTGGAAACTCTGTTTGGACCCATTTTCGCGACTTCTCGGCCTTGTTGAAACCGCGTGTAATGTCGCTGGTCGTTTTCACGGGCTTTGTAGGCATGTTTATGGCGCCGGGCGAATTGCATTATGTTCTACAGATCGTTGCAATTATATGCATAGCGGTTGGGGCAGGAGCTTCCGGTGCGATAAATATGTGGTTTGATCGCGATATTGATCAGATAATGTCTAGAACGAAGGGCCGACCAATTCCATCAGGGCGTGTTACTCCGGACTCTGCACTGACCTTTGGTGTCCTCCTGTCCGGAGGATCGGTGATGGTGATGGGCTTGGCAGTGAATTGGTTAGCGGCTTCCTTGCTTGCATTTACTATCGCGTTTTATATTTTCATCTACACAATATGGCTGAAACGTTCGACCCCTCAAAATATTGTTATTGGCGGAGCAGCAGGCGCCCTCCCTCCTGTTATAGGATGGGCAGCAATTTCAGGAAATGTAGCACTTGAGTCACTAACTTTGTTCGCCGTGATATTTATTTGGACACCACCTCATTTCTGGGCTTTAGCCCTTTATCGAAGCGATGATTATGAGGCAGCTGGAGTGCCGATGCTGCCAAATACTCACGGGCCGAAAGAGACCAGGAAGCAAATTTTAGTGTATAGCATTATCCTTTTTGCAATTAGCTTGATGCCCTATATTATTGGGATGGCGGCGTTACTTTACGTCATTATAACACTGGTTATGGGGGCGCTTTTTTTAGTTTTAGCGTGGCGCGTTTTTAAATACGGTTTAGTTAAACATTGCAAGCAACTCTTTGGCTTTTCTATATTGTATCTATTCTTCCTCTTCTTAGCTTTATTAGTTGACAAGTCCCTTGGTCTCCCGTTCCGACCTGAATTAGCAAAAGTGTTTTATTAATGAACACCACTAAACCGACAGTTGCCACGGATCGCAAGGCGTTCAGGGATTCGAAAAGGGCAAAAAATTGGGCAGTTTTTGGGTTAATAGCGGCCTTCTGTGTGCTCCTATTTATCATAACCATTGTTAGAATGTTGTAGGTTGGCTAATGGTTGGGACTAACGTCAAGGATCAGGCGCAAAAACGAAAACAAAAAACCCTGCTCCTCGTAATGAGCGTTGTTTTCTTTATGGGGGCTCTAAGCTACGCTTCTGTGCCGTTGTACAAGCTTTTTTGCCAAGTAACTGGCTATGGGGGAACAACTCAGGTTGCTGAAAATACTTCTGATAAAGTTCTAGATAGATCTATCATCGTTCGTTTCGATGCAAATGTTAACCCGGCGTTAGATTGGAAGTTTTTACCGACGCAAAGATCGCTAGAGTTGTCTTTAGGCGAAAATGCATTAGCATTTTATAGAGCTGAAAACACAGGTAGTACTCCGGTGGTTGGAACCGCGACATTTAACGTCACACCGGATAAAGCGGGTATATACTTTAATAAAGTAGAGTGCTTTTGCTTTCAGGAACAGCTGCTAGCACCAAACCAAATAATTGATATGCCAGTTTCGTTTTTTATTGATCCCGATATGGCAAATGACCCTAACTTAGATGGTGTTACCACTATCACGCTTTCGTATACTTTCTTCAAATCTCAAGTTCAATCAGGAACTGCTGCAACTAGTGAAAAAAAAGCGGGCTGATATATTGTAATATTGGTTTAAAAGAGGATAATACCTTAAAGATTATTATATTGAATATCTGTTAAAGACGGGGAAAGAGGAATACATGAGCGGCGGACATAGTCACTCCTTTCATTTGGTAGAACCCAGCCCGTGGCCGGCACTAGGTGCTATGTCTGGCTTCGTAGCAGCCGTGGGCGCTATCATGTTTATGCACGACAAGCCATTTGGCATTCCAATAATGTCAGCGGGGTTGGTTTTCATCTTAATAACGATGTTTTTTTGGTGGCGCGATGTAATAAGAGAGGCAGAACATCAAGGGCATCATACCCCGATAGTCCAGATAGGTATGCGATACGGTATGATTTTGTTCATAGCGTCAGAGGTGATGTTTTTCCTAGCCTTTTTCTGGGCGTTCTTTGACTCCTCCCTTTATCCAGATACGGGTGTATGGCCTCCAGCCGGAGTTGAGACATTTGATCCCTTCGATATTCCCTTGATCAATACAATGGTTCTATTATTGTCGGGCTGTACATGTACCTGGGCGCACGCTGCGTTACTTGAGAATGATAGAAAGAACTTTATCTTAGGCCTGGGCGTTACAGTGCTTTTAGGAGCCGCGTTTACGGGGCTACAGATTTACGAATATGACCACGCAACGTTTGGTTTTAAAGATGGCATTTACTCGTCGACCTTCTACATGGCCACTGGCTTCCACGGTTTTCATGTATTAGTTGGAACCTGCTTTTTAGTTGTTTGTTGGTTCAGAGGGAGGGCAGGGCACTTCAACCCGGAGCATCACTTCGGATTTGAGGCAGCTGCATGGTACTGGCATTTTGTTGATGTTGTTTGGCTCTTTTTATTCATCTGCATCTATTGGTGGGGTGGCTGATAAAAGCGCTATCATATTTAGTCTGGTTGTGCCCTGACAGAATGGTATAGGCTTCCTGATACAGCTTTAGTAAATAAACCGCATTGGTTGGCGGACCTTGCAATTAAAGAATTAAAATTTACTTGAAAGTTCAAAGCGGTTTAACAGCGCCTGTCTGTTGGAGATTATTTGAAGGAAGTTCCAATTTAGAATGACGCAGCGTAAACTCAAACTGACTTTGTGGCCGACACTTTTCACAATCCCAGCGCTTTTAGTTCTGGTAGGACTTGGGACATGGCAATTGCAAAGGATGCAGTGGAAATCTGAAATTATCGAGACATTTGAAGAACGTATTTCTGACAAAGCAGTTGCCCCGCCTTTGAAGGTGACGAACATAGAAAAGTGGAGATTTAAGCGCGTTGCTCTTATGGGAAAGTTTATGCATCAGCATGAATTTGCGATAACGGGCAAGACTTTCGAAGGAACTGCGGGTTTTCACTTGGTCACGCCGTTGCAAAGTACGGATGGCAAAATCACACTAATTAATAGGGGCTGGATACCGGAAAGATTGCGACATAGAAAAACCCGTCCCGAGACATTGACGGAAGGTAGTGTGGTTGTAGAGGGTATTATCCGAGAGGATAAAAAAAAGGGATATTTTGTGCCAGAAAACGAGCCGCAAAATGACGTTTGGCTCTATATCAATGCCGAGCAAATGGCCGCCAAAAGTCAGGTGGGACCGATATCAAATTATTACATTGATGTGCTGCGAGGGCCTGGACCCTACACTCTCCCAATCGGAGCTAGTCAATCAATTAACATGCGGAATGAACACCTTCAATACGCACTTACATGGTACCTGCTAGCAATATCACTGTTAGTTATTTATGTCATATATCACTACCGAACTGACGACGGGTAATATGGAGTCACTAGAGGCGTATAGAAAGTTAGAAAAAAAATTCAAAAGAATTTCAAGCCTCTCAGATGCACTAGCTTTGCTCTCCTGGGATAGCCAAACAATTATGCCAAGCGGAGCCAGTGAAGTACGAGCGGAGCAACTCGCAACGTTATCAGTTTTGAGGCATGAGGAAGTAACATCGAACTTGATTTCCGACTTGCTTGCTAAAATCGATTCTGAAGTCTTAACGGGCTGGCAAAGAGCAAATGTCCGTGAAATAGAAAGAGTGCACAAGAATGCTACAGCTTTATCACCGGAGATTATCGATGTGCATTCCCGAGCACGGCATAACTGCGAAACTGTTTGGCGAACAGCCCGAAGGGATAACAGGTTCGATTTGGTTGTTGACCCGCTTGGTGAGCTGCTCGAGATTACAAAAGAAATTGCAGCTGTTAAAGCGGGTAAGTTTAATATGCAACCATATGACGCGCTACTCGATGAATATGAACCTGGTGCCAAGGCAGAAAACTTAGATACAATTTTTAATTATTTAGAACCAAAACTCATTCAACTACTTGAAAGCGTTTTGGAGCAGCAGAAAAAAACGGAGTATGCTGTTATTCCATTCCAAGTGACAGAGAGTAAACAAAAGAAACTTGGTTTGAAATTGATGGCTCAGCAAGGCTTTAATTTTCAAAAGGGGCGGCTCGATAAGAGTGCACATCCCTTTTCGGGAGGCATACCGGACGACGTTCGCATTACGACGCGATACGACGAGCAAGACTGGGCAAGTAGTCTTATGGGGGTTATTCATGAGACGGGACATGCCTTGTACGAGCAAGGGTTGCCAAAGGAGTGGAGAGGACAACCAGTCGGGGACGCGAGGGGCATGGTGCTTCATGAAAGTCAGTCTTTGACATTAGAGATGCAGGCTTGTCGGTCCCGTGAATTTTTCGAGTTTTTGGCTCCTGTCCTTGCTGATGAGTTCGATGTCTCAGGGAAAGAATGGTCGGCTTCCGCGCTACACCAAAAATGTCTTAGAATCACTCCTAATTTTATAAGAGTAGATGCAGATGAACTGACATATCCGCTTCACGTAATTTTAAGATATAGGCTTGAGCAGTCCCTTTTAAGTGGTGATTTATCAGTTAAAGAGTTGCCATTAGCTTGGAATGATATGTTTATGAAGAGTTTTGGCTTTAGGCCAACAAATGATAGGGACGGGTGTTTGCAAGATATTCACTGGTACGATGGAGCGTTTGGCTATTTCCCTACCTATACACTAGGTGCTATGGCAGCGGCCCAACTATTCTCAGCGGCGGTGAAAGTTGAATCAAAAATATTATCTAAACTGAAGCAGGGTGATTTTTCCGATTTATTAGTTTGGTTACGAGAACATGTTCATTCCTGGGGGAGTTATTATTCTACAGATGAAATAATGGAGCGAGCAACAGGTTCGCCATTGGACCCAAGTTTTTATATTTCCCATCTTAAATCAAGATATATGCAGTGAATGAAACTGTGCGCTCTTTCTACTCAGCTCCTATACTATTTTCCCAAAAAATCGGCTAAAACATCTGCGACATTTTCCGCTGAGGTGCCTAACTTTCTATCCTCTACTATTTCCTTTCCAAGTGGTGACTTCTCTACAAGGCGGTAAATATCCGCTGCACCCTCGAATAAGTTCTTTGGGAGATCTAGTTCCTCGTGTGTTTTCGATATTTCCTCCATCTCGCCAACCCATCTATAAGCTTTTGGACACATGCTTGGGAGTCCCCTTTCAAGATGTCCTAATAGGCTTTTTTGACTAAATTTAAGTTCATCGAGAAATTCATTTTGAACGTTGTGAAGTTTTGCTGTTACCATTGAATTTATTGCAATAGCCGTCAGGCCTTTCGTTAAAGCAGCATAAGCCATTTTGATGCCAGACGCAGACCCACACGAGCACCCTAAATTTCGAAAATCAAGCCCACATTGATTCAGTGCCATTAACTCACTGGCCCTAGTGCCTGAGACGTATAAGCGAGGACTCCGATTTTCTGGTGCTCTTGGAGGCTCTCCGATAATACCTCCATCTAAAAAATCTAACCCTGCTACACGCGAGAGCTTTTCAGCCTTTAAAGCTGTTGACGGTGCCACTGCATTGAGATCTACAAGGAGCGGCCTAGCTTTATGGAAGCTAGCTAAATCGCACATTTTGTTAACGAAACGTAAAGCCTCATCGGGGCGCATAATTGAGAGTATTACATCAACATCATCATATAAATTCTCTAAATTACCAACATCAGTAATACCTCCGCTTTTCGCTAAATCTCTTGTTCTTTTTGAACGGCCTTCAAGTGCAGATACTACCTTGTAGCCGCCACTCACCAATACGCGCCCGATTTCGTGTCCCATATCTCCGGGCGACTGAATAGCAATAGTGTTGATTGTCATGTTTTTGACCTTGTTAAAATTAATCTATTCGCATTGTTGCAAGAATATCATCTCATGAGTAGTCTACCTCAGATTTATTTTGGAGGCATTTTTTGCGTTATTTAAGTACTAGAGGCATTGCACCAGAATTAAACTTCGATGATGTGCTAATAACTGGCCTTGCGCGTGATGGAGGACTCTACCTTCCTATGGATTGGCCTCAATTTTCTTCTGAAGATTTAAGAGCTTTTGGTTCTTTGTCTTATCCGGAATTGGCCGCCGAGGTTATGCGACCTTTCTTGGGTGATACGATAACGAGAGATGTTTTTGATCATTTAGTTGAAGCAACTTATAGGCAATTTACCCACCCATTAGTTGCGCCACTTAAACAATTTGAATCAAACATTTGGTTAATGGAGTTGTTCCACGGGCCCACGTTGGCATTTAAAGATTATGCTATGCAAATATTAGGGCGGTTATTTGACCAAGCGCTGTTAGCTCGCGGTAAAAGAACAACTATTGTTGGAGCAACCTCTGGGGACACGGGCTCAGCTGCTATAGAGGCGTGCAAAGACCGGGAAGCCATAGATGTTTTTATTTTCTTTCCAAAGGATCGCGTGTCTCTCATTCAGCAAAGGCAAATGACGACCGTCGACGCTGACAACATTCATGCTATAGCGTTGGAGGGAACTTTTGATGATTGTCAGGATATGGTTAAAGCGTTGTTTAATAACCTAGAATTCAGAGATAAATATGCCCTTTCAGCTATAAACTCGATTAATTGGGCGCGATTAATGCCCCAGATCGTGTATTATTTCTGGGCATGGGTATCGCTTGGCCTAAACGAACGTCGATTAGTTTTTTCTGTGCCATCAGGAAATTTTGGGAATGTCTTTTCAGCTTACGCTGCTAAGAAAATGGGTCTTCCTATTGAGAAACTAATTGTCGCCACAAATAGTAACGACATATTAACGCGGTTTTTTAATACTGGAACTATGGAAATTAGGGGAGTTCAACCGAGCATCAGCCCAAGTATGGATATACAAGTATCTAGTAACTTCGAGAGGCTTTTATTTGATTTGAACTCAAGGGATGGCGCCAGTACCAATAAGATTTTAGAGATTTTTAGAAGCGAAGGAAAATTCTCAGTTCCAGAGGAAACTTTAATGGAAGCAAGACAAATATTCGATGCTGTGAGCGTTAGTGATGTGGATACCTTGGGGCGCATTTCGGCAACATATAAAGAAAAGGGTGAAATCCTGGATCCTCACAGTGCTATAGGTGTTGAAGGCGCTTATAGATTTGCTTCTAGCGCGTCTATGGAAAGTGATTTATCTATTGTATCATTGGCATGTGCGCATCCGGCAAAGTTTCCTGATGCAGTTCAGAAAGCGACTGGTGCTAGTCCCGAGCTCCCAGTCCATCTAAAAGATCTTTTGACCCGAAAAGAACGAGTGACTGTGCTGCCGAATAGTATTCAGCAAGTATCAAGTTATATCGCTGCAAATTCCCGTGTAGAAGTAACTTAAGCGGTCGGCAATGAAATGATAATTAAGAAAAAACCAGAAATAACAGTTCTCGATAACAACGTTACTATCGCAACGGATAAGATAGAATATGTGGAAAGCGTATCCGTGGGGACTTGGTTTGGAGTGGGGACACGTCACGAAACCGAAGCACAAAATGGAATAGCTCATCTATTAGAACATATGTTTTTCAAGGGAACATCACGGCGATCATCAAAAGATATTGCGGAGCAGATTGAATCCGTGGGGGGGCATCTAAACGCTTATACTTCCAGGGAACAAACCGCTTTTTTTGCGAGAACTTTGTTGGATGATGTTTTTTTAGCTGTCGATATCCTCTCTGATATAATCCAAAACTCTCTATTTGATGAGAACGAGCTTGAGAGAGAACGTATTGTGGTTCTTCAGGAAATCGGTCAAGCTATTGATACGCCTGATGATATAATCTTTGATCATTTTCAAAGATGTGCATATCCAAATCAGGCAATAGGAAGACCAGTCCTTGGACAGCCTGAAGTTGTTAGTGGACTTAAGAGGCAAGAAATTAAAAATTTTGTATCCAAACAATATACGAATGAACGTTTTGTATTCTCTGTGGCTGGAAATGTTGAACATAAACAGATGGTAGAGCTTGTTGAAAAGAAATTTGCTTCACTGCCTAACGATAATAGTCAACCCGCTGTAGAGCCGGCTAATTACGTTGGGGGAGACTTTCGTGAAGTAAAACAACTTGAGCAAATACACATTATTATTGGGTTTCCGAGTGTGTCGTATGATCATGAAGACTTTTACGCTTATCAGGTGCTTTCGATGTTGTTGGGAGGCGGTATGTCGTCTCGGCTTTTTCAGGAGGTAAGAGAAAAGCGAGGGTTAGCCTACTCAATTCAATCTTTCACTACCTCTCATCAAGATGGCGGACTGATGGGAATTTATGCCGGTACGGGTGAATATTTTATTGAGGAGATGCTGCCGGTAATATCTGATGAGCTTAATAAATTGACGAGTGACGACCTTGAAGAAGAGGTCATTAGAGCGAAAACGCAGTTAAAAGCAGCTCTGCTAATGAGTAGAGAAGGAACGGCAAATCGCTGCGAGCAATTAGCCCAGCAGCTTATAATCCATAAAAGATTTAAGCCAATCACTGAGATTGTAGAAAAATTAGAGAAAGTTGATAGTCTCGCAGTAAGAAAAATAGCTTCCGCGATGTTGTCGAACCGGCCTACTTTGGCGGCGCTTGGACCAATTTCAAGGTTAGAAACATATTCAAGTTTCGAAAAACGCTTCGTGTAATGCGTTTGGTCTAGTGATAAAATTGAAGCTTGTATGGTATAGCAACCCATGCTCAACTGATTTTGTAATAATCTGGGACGTAGCAAATCGTGGCTTTAAGTTTTTTCTTACCAACATACGCGGAACCAATGATTGCTCTTTCGCGTCTTCACCTAAGACAACCTGTGCGGAATGATTGGGCACAATGGGAGAAAATTCGATCTGAAAGTAAAGAATTTTTAATCCCATGGGAGCCGACGTGGCCATCCGATGCATTATCAAAATCGGCTTTTCGTCGTAGGTTAAGTAAATATTCAGAAGATTGGTCTAATGACAAAGGGTATTCATTTTTTATCTTTACGAATGAAGATAAAAACTTAGTAGGCGGTATTACCATAGCGAATGTTCGTAGAGGCGTTGCGCAGATGTGTTCCTTTGGCTATTGGATAGGAGAACGATTTTCGCGAAATGGCTACATGACAGAAGCTGTAGAAGGAACGGCCTTATTTGCATTTGACCGTTTAGCTTTGCACAGAATTGAGGCAGCATGCCTACCCAGTAATAAGGCGAGCCAAGGTGTTCTAAAAAAAGCGGGTTTCAGCTACGAGGGGTTAGCAAGAAAATACTTGAAAATTAATGGCGAGTGGCAAGACCATATGGTTTTTTCACTCATCAGAGAAGAGTTATTAGGCTGATGTGATTTAGCTTGCTCTTTGATAGACCTGTTAAATTTCAAGCAGAACTGTGGCTTATGCCTTAAGGGTGGACAAAAAAATGCCGGATATTTCAATATGTCTTCCTGGTGGTGAAAGAATGGATATAAAGGTACGTGATAGCAAAAGGGCAAACCGGTTCATTATGAGGGTTAATCAACAGACATCAGAGTTTTGTATTAGCCGACCAATTTGGAGATCTATCGATGAAGCAAGAATATTCGTTGAGCGAAATGTTCCATGGATAGCCGAACAACTGATGAAACTCCCTGCACGTGTCCAATTTCGGCATGGTTCTATCGTTCCAATCTTAGGGAAAGAATATAAGATTGCGCACAGTCCAAAGGAGTTTGGAAATGTTTGGCTGAAAGAAAGCTTTGATAATCAAATGCCAGAATTAAGGGTTTCTGGAAGTAGTGAACATATGGCAAGACGTGTCAGGGATTGGCTAAAGAAACGTGCAAAAGACGAGGTTTCATATAAAGCTAAAAAATTCTCAAGTCTTCTAAATATGGAAATTAAGAGTGTCTCTGTGCGGGATACCCGCACCAGATGGGGGAGTTGTTCATCAAGTGGTAATTTATCTTTTTGTTGGCGATTAATTTTTGCTCCAGAGAAGATTGTAGACTATGTGTGTGCTCATGAAGCGGCCCACTTGGTGGAATTAAATCACTCTCCAAGATTTTGGCAAACAGTCCATCAATTGGTTGGCGAATGGAAGAGTTCAAAAAAATGGCTAAAAGAAAATGGTGCCAGGCTGCATAGATATGGGTAATTTGTTCTGTGGAAATTGGCTTAGTTTGTTTAGATACAGCATTTAATATTGATTAGACAAAACTATTTGGGGCTAGTGTGGAAAAGCTTTTGCAAGGGTTGCGAGCTGCAGCCGAACCGACCCGACTCAGGATTATAGCACTCTGCGGACATGCAGAACTCTCCGTAACCGAATTAGTAATGGTTCTGGGCCAAACACAGCCTAGGGTTTCTCGGCATTTAAAGTTACTTGTCGAAGGGGGATTATTGCAGCGTAACAAGGAAGGTAATAGAGCGTATTATAGGCTTTCCACTGAAGCGGAAGGTGCTGGTTTGGCGCGGATGTTAAATGATCTTATGCCAGGCGAAGATGAAGCGCATGCTCTTGACCTGTCACGATTAAGTAGCGTTAAGGCGGACCGTGTAAGGTATGCAGAGAATTTTTTGGATCCCTATTCCCAAGAAATAACAGAACTTAGAGGTATGTGGCCGTCAGACGAGGTTATTGATAAATGCATCTTAGAGTTGCTAAAAGACCGCTCTATTCAAAATCTCCTTGACCTAGGAACAGGAGCAGGAAGAATTTTGAGAACAATCGCACCTTTTGTGGTAAAGGGGACAGGTATTGATAATTCTCTTGAAATGCTTTCAATCGCTCGTGCACGTTTAGATCAAGACGGCATTAAAAATTGCCAAGTTCGGGTTGGAGATATGTATAGGCTTCCGTTCAAACAAAATAGCTTTGATTTAATCACGATCAATTCTTTGTTGAGGTATGCGGAGGAGCCTAAAAAAGTGATCGAGGAAGCTGCAAGGGTTTTAGAAAAAAAAGGAGCGTTATTAATTGTTGACTTGGCAGCACATGATTTATCTGAACTACGGGATGAATATGGCCATTCTTGGCTGGGTTTTTCTGAAGCGGAGATGCTAGAAATGCTATCTGAAGAAAATTTGACTGTGGCCCGAGTGAAGCATATTGATGGCCAAAAACTTAATGTCTGTATATGGCTGGCCTCAGGGAGTTAGTCGGGAATTTTTAGAAAAGTCGTCGGACCTGCGGGTTTATTTATCAGTCTAAATATCTAAGTTTCTCAGCCAGATTTCTAGCGAAACAATCTGCCAAATTGCCATCATGTGATTAGGCCTGCCTCTGTTTTCTAAAACTATTTTTTCATGTTGGCTAATCATCTGCTTGACCGAATCAATTCTATAAATCCCTCGTTCGATAAACTGTCTTGACCTAACGAGGTCATTTAAATCATCTCTATGATTTCTTGAAAACCATTCGTGTGCCGGCGCATTCCAGCCAGTTTTATTTATTCGCCTTCTGGTCTCCTCCGGAATTAAACCTTTGTAACTTTCTCGCGCAAAGGCCTTGGTTAATCCGTCTCTGATTTTTTGCTCTGGTGGAACGCTCATCATATATTCGAAGAGTTCGTTATCCAGAAAGGGATGGAACTCCTGCATTCCAAATAAATTGCAATTCTCTCTACCACTCCTCAGACAACACGGCATTGTGTTAATCAGTAGTTCGTTTTGGCTGTGTGATATCAGATAGCTGTCTGAGGTGGGATGATAATTGGGGAGCAGGTCATTTAAATTTTGAAAGTCGTCTGAAAGCAAATTTTTATAGCGGTTAAGTAGTTTTTGATCTGGCAAACATCTTCCGGGCACTAAAGGGTCGGTTAATTCTATCATACGTTCCAGAGCGACATTTTTAGACTTCCTGAAGATAGGATGATCGTGATTTTTTACCCAGGCTTCTATTTCTTTGTTGAGTAAATCCGTTTTCCCCATTTTTTTTAAATCCGCAAAGAAATAGAAAAAATAATCATATTCCCCTGCATGTAGTTCGTCACCGCCAAGTCCCGTAAATAAATCTGTGTAGCCTAATTTTGCCGCCTCTTCGACAAGCAATAAGTGGTTAAGCCAAGTTACGGTTGGTAGGGGATAATCATGGGAGCTATAGATTTTTGTAAGTTTCTCAAATATATTTGGATTAGTAATAGTGACGGAGTTCCAATTTGCTTTTCCCGCTTGTATTACATCAAGTATTTCTTCCTGTTCATCATACAATTTGTTTGGATGAACCGTAGATATAGCGGTTTGTTTTTTTCGAGTTATTTGCTGCGCCATAGATACAACAGACGAGCTATCCAAACCTCCGGATAAAGAAAAAATTGGTTTTTTTGCAACCCTAAGCCGTTTGCTGACAGCTTTATTGAATAGGTGGATATATTCTTCACTCGTAGGTTTGTTGCTTCTTCTAATTCCATCAATCGTTAATGATGCAAATTGTTCGGTCTGTATTTTTTTATCATCGAAACGGACAATCGTGCCTGGTGGAACCTGTTTGATATTTCGAAATGGCGAGAGTGAATTATTTGTGTCTAAAAAACGATAGTTCGTGGCAGCCGCTGCTTTTAAGAAACTATGATCTAACTCATTGGAGACGCCAGGAAGGCCGCGAAGGCCTTTGGCCCTTGAAGAGAAAGCTATAAGTCCGTCAAAGCAAGTATAAAACAGAGTTGATAAACCAAAACGATCGCGGCCTAAACACAAGACATTTGTTTTAGTGTCAAAAACTGCAAGACAAAAGCGACCATTTATTTTTTCGAGTGTTCGTATTATTCCAATTTTGCTGATTGATAGTAGAACACGTTGTGCATCGGGGAGTTTTTTCTGAGGCGTGGAAAAATCGCCTGCGTTAAAGATTGAGCAGTCGATAACTATTTGTATTGACCCGAATTTGGCTGATGCTTGTTGGTTTTCTGTAAAGAAAAAACCATCCCTCACAATCTGCTTTGTCCCAAGAAGACGCGTAATCATAATAGCGTCCAAGCGAGGGGTTCCCTTGTTGTTTCTTGGTATAAGTCCGGCTATACGGCTCATATTATATTCCGACCCAAAACCCACTGTATTAAAAATTTTCTAAATATTTTACCGTTCGTTATATAACGTGTTTTGATCGATCTTACCAAAAGGGTACGTAGTTTTTTTTGATTTCTGCTGCTATTGTTCAGAGTGATGCTGGACTTTAGTATTTATATATATGCAATGTTATTTGGTGGCAGTAAACTTTTTATATAATGACTAGAAGTTTTGAAGAGATAGCTAGCGAGCTGCAGAAGGATAGGGTGCTGCTGGTTGGTGGTGCGGGATTCATTGGCCATAACTTAGCGATTGGGCTTAGTAAGGCTGGTGTTTCCGTAATGGTACTCGATAATTTGATGGTTAATAGCCTTGTTGATAATGCATTTTATGATGAGGGTGACTTATTAAAACGTAAACTCAATCTCCATTTCCTTATGAGCCGCTTTGAAACCATGCGCAGTTATGGTGTCAAATTTCGCAATTGTGATGCTCGAAATTTTTCGGATATAGCAAATGTATTCAATGAATTTAAACCCACCCGGGTTGTTCACTTAGCCGCCATAGCCAGTTCAGTTGAGGCAAGGAAAGATCCTGGAAAATGTTTTGATTTACAACTTTCTACTTTACGCAATGTTCTTGAACTTTGCAGATTGAATCAAAAAAATATGAAGACGTTGATGTTTTTGAGTTCGAGTACTGTGTACGGTGATTTTAAGGATGCTTGGGTGGATGAAACCACTAGGCCGAGACCCAGAGGTATTTATGCGAATGCCAAGTATATGGGAGAACGTTTAGTTCGAACTTACTGCCACACGTACGGTCTTGGAACATGTATCATAAGGCCTAGCGCACTTTATGGCGAGCGATGCGTAAGTAGACGAGTAAGCCAGATTTTTATTGAAAATGCATTGACAGGTAAACCGTTACTATTAGAAGGGGGCGGCAGTGGGAGGTTAGATTTCACATATGTTGAGGATCTGATAGACGGTATGATACGCGCACTAGCGTTACATGGTGGGCCAACTGCATCGGATACTTTCAACCTAACTTATGGTAACGCAAGGAGCATATTGGAATTGGCAAATACCATTAAGGAAATTATTCCCGACGTTACTTTTGAATTCCGCCCGAAGGCGGAAGATAAGCCTATTAGAGGAACTCTCAAGATGGATAAGGCAGAGGATAGACTGGGATTTAAGCCTAAATGGCCACTAGAGAAAGGTTATAAGAAATATTGCGAATGGTATGTTTCCGAGTGGGAAAAAGTTCTCAGGTCAAATGCATGAAGGTGCCTGCGATCATCTTTTCGCGTATGGGTTCTTCCCGGTTGCCGGGTAAAGCTTTGAGACACATTGCTGGAGAGCCGCTAATTAAACGCGTCATAGACCGCGTATCAAAAGTAAAGAATTTATCAACAATTGTGGTTGCAACCTCCAATAGTAAAACGGATGATAGACTTACTCAATATATCCAATCTCTTAATATAGAAGTGTTTAGAGGAGCTGCCCATGATGTTCTTAATAGAGCAGTATCTTGTGCTAGTTATTTGGGGGTAGATAAGTTTGTTAGGATAAATGGCGATAGTCCATTTATTGATCCAGAACTTCTGGAAAAAGGGATAGAGATGTGGACAGACCCCAGTCTCGATTTAATTTCAAATGTTTTCCCAAGGACGTACCCAGTTGGTATGAGCGTCGAGATTATAAAAACTGACTCATTAAAAAAAATAATGGGTTTAGCGGCGGATAGTTGTGATAGCGAACACGTTACTCGGTTTTTTTATAAAAACCCGGAAAAATTTAAAATTTTAAATTTCGAGTCAGGCCGTTCTGAGTTAAGAAAGGTGAGGCTGGCAGTAGATACTGAAGAAGACCTAGAACGAATTGATTGGCTTTTTAAGGAATTTGGAGGTCTCATAAATTTCGAGATGGCTGCCGAAAAATCCTCACTGTGGAGTGGTGTTGAATGAACTTTAAAACAATAAAACCAATTAGAAAATTTGAAGTAAATAATGCAGAGCAAACTTTCGAGCTATCGCACGTCATGGATTTAATGCTTGAAGCAGACGAGCAGGTCACTTTGGTTGCAGAAGAAGGCAAAGAGGTTGATATATGTAGAAAAGACTGGGGATACTATGCTACCCCATCTTTAAATAGTCGTTTAAAGAAATTTGGCTATAGATGCTGTCTAGTTGATAGTTCCGGCAAAAAATTTATCCACATAGTAGATCAAAATAAAATGCTAAGTTACCAAAATTATTTAGATCAACAGAAAATGACGATAATAATGTGGCTAGATGATGATATCATTTCTACAAATCATGCGTAAAAATAATGCTTGATACTGCAGACAATTTAAAAAAAAGCTCGATGGAGCGACTGTAGAATATATCTTTTGCTTACCAAATAGAGCAAGGAGCATATAATACTGATCCTGTCGAAGCTATTGTAAGGTCTGTTGCGCATCATTTCAGAGCCAAAGGATTTACTAAAGATGATTGCAGAAAATTAAAATTTCTTGAGGTTGGATGTGGTGCAGGTGCCAATCTTGGTTGGCTGGCCGAGCAAGGTGTACCAATAAGCGGTAATGATATCTCCCAAGAGGCGCGTCTCTTTGCCAAAAAGTCCTGAAGCATAAAGGGTCAGTAAAAAATATAGATACTTTAACCTATAGGAGTGCATCTGATATAGCCTGCCCCGACGAACAATTTGACGGTATCGTTGAGTCTTGTGTTTGTTAGCATTTGCCGAGCGAATTAAGGGTCAAAGCATTTTCCGAAGTCGTGCGTCTTTTGAAACCAGGGAGATTATTTATTGGTCATATGTTAAATCGAAAAAATACAACGTACAAAAAATAAGTACATAAAGTGAACCAAAAAGAACCTGGCACGCTTTTTTTGAGTCGAGAAAATATAAAAGAAAAAATAAACCTTGAAGACATTGGCCTCACGCATTTTTTACAAAAAGAGAGTATAAAAAACTCCTCAAAGGTTGTTCAATCATCAACCCTTGTGAGAACGTTTGCGAGCTGCCGAAGGTGGAAGCTAATCGAAGAGGTTATAACCATTATAAGCATGCGATGTGGATTGTTTATGCTGTTAAGTAATGATCTCACTAAACGACTGAACTTAATTGTTTAAGGCTTCTTTAAGACTGAGTTTCGCGGAGCCAGGGCGCAAAGGTTTTTGTTGAGAGGGGTGCGGGGTCCAAGCTGTTCCCGTAAATATTTCAAAGGTGGCTTTTAATTTCCCCTTCCTATCTACAAAACGCTCCTGGTAGATTTGATTTGCTCGTAAAAAGAATGCTTTAGTAGCAGGCATACGGCTTCTTTCTATTAAGATGTTTGTTTCACCCATTCCCCTGAGGTCTCGCATCAATTCAAATATATTATTATAAGAGACAACCACTGTGTCAGTATCGGCGACCGGAAGTGCAAGTCCTCCACGTTGCATCAAATGGGCAAAATCTTGAAGTGTCGCAAACGGTGAAACTCTTGGGCTTACGCCTCCTTTCAATTCTAATTCGGCAGCGCTTAGTACGTCTCTGAGTTCAAATAAAGTTTGACCACCTAATATCGAAACTAAAAATAACGAATCAGGTTTTAATGTTCCTGTGATTTGCTTCAATGCTCCAGGGAGATCATTTGCCCAGTGGCAAGAGAGACAGCTTATTACGGCATCCAGACTATTTGGTGCGAATGGCAGAAATTCCTCATCACATACCACCCTTGCTGCATTATTGACTGTTTCACCAATCATCTTTTCAGAAATATCTGCATGGATAAACTTTGGCGTTTTTAGCTCTTTAGGCCAGATTTTTTCCAACATTCCATTCCTGGCACCTAAATTTAAAACGAGCTCAAAGCTTCTGCTCAAATCTAGTAACCTATCGGTTAAACGTCCCAGCGCATTCTCTAGGAGAAAATCAAAATTTTGGAAAGACCCCGCTACTCTAGACCTATTTTTTGCTAGGAGGTTTCGATCAAAAATGACAGGGTGCGACATATAATTACGCCATGGATAGAATTAAAACAAAATGGATTGTGAACGAAGATATAGTAATTTTAGTTTATTTATCTAGATTTATTGTGTCTTGGTGGTTTTTATAATTAAAGTGATCTGTGATTGGATAACGTATTTTGCATGTGTTAAATTTTATTAGGAGAAAGTGATGGCGAAAGTTGGTTTTATTGGCTTGGGGAACATGGGTGGGCCAATGGTGCGTAATCTTATTAAGGCCGGCCACTCGCTTAAGGTGTATGACCTTTCAGAAGAGGCCATTAATTTTGCAGTGCAGGCAGGAGCTGTGGCAACAAAATCTGTCAAAGAGGCTTCCAGTGAAGTTGACTTTGTAGTGACAATGGTCCCGGTCGGCTCGAATGTCAGAGAGATATTTCTTGCGGATGGTATCCTGGCAGCAGCAGGTCCCGGCACCGTCATGATAGATTCCTCAACAATAGATGTTGGATCAGCTCAAGCGGTCCACGAAGCTGCAAAATCAGCTGGCTTCAATATGATAGATGCACCAGTGTCAGGTGGTGTCATAGGTGCAGATGCTGGCACCCTCACCTTCATGTGCGGTGGAGACAAAGAGAGCTTTGAAAAGGCCAAGCCGATATTACAAGGTATGGGAAAAAATATTGTACATTGCGGTTCTGGAGGTCTAGGGCAAGCGACCAAAATCTGTAACAATATGTTAGCTGGAATTAACGCACTCGCAGCTGCAGAAGCTATGACAATGGGGGAACGTTTGGGTGTGTCCCCGGACATTTTGTATGAGGTTATTTCCACATCAACTGGAAGATCATACATTTTTGAAACGTCTAATCCAATGCCTGATGTATGTAGTACGTCGCCAGCTAACAATAAATTTAAACCTGGCTTTATGGCGAAATTAATGTTGAAGGATTTGCGATTGTCACAAGCTGCGGCTCAAGATGCAAAAACGTCTACGCCGCTGGGGGCTGCAGCTACTGCAGCGTTTCAACAACTAATTGACAGTGGTTTTGGAGATTTAGATACTTCCAGCATAATCAAAGTAATTAAACCAGAGTCAAAGTAGAAAATTATTCAGGTAAAAAAATGACGTCACTATCGCATATAAAAGTGCTTGATTTAACCAGTCATCTGTCTGGGCCGTATTGTGCAATGATATTGGCTGATCATGGTGCCGATGTTGTTAAGATTGAAAGCCCAAATGGTGGGGACCAGTTGCGTAAAACACCTCCTTTCCAAGATGGAGAGAGTGCACCCTTTATGCTCTGGAATAGAAATAAAAGGTCTATGGTTATGGACCTCAAGAACGCTGAAGACCATAAAACAGTTCTTAAAATGATAGAGGTCGCAGATGTTCTTATTGAAAACTTTAAGCCAGGCACCGCTAAACGATTAGGCATTGATTACGAGACAGTATCCGCTATCAACTCAAAATTGATTTATTGCTCGATATCAGGTTTTGGCCAAACTGGCCCTTACTCCCCACGAGGTGGCTTTGACTTAATTGCTTGCGGAATGTCAGGGCTTATGTCCATCAATGGTCCTCCAGAGGGTCCTCCCTATAGAATTCCAATGCCTGTTTCCGATGTTTGTGGCGGTATGAACGGCGCTATTGGCATTTTGATGGCTCTCGTAGCAAGAGACCAAACGGGTTTTGGGCAACATGTTGACACTAGCCTGTTTGAGGCGGGTATTTCCTTAGGTGTGTATGAAGCAGCTAATGTATTTGCTACGGGGCAGGTGCCTGAGAGGCTTGGCCAAGCCCACCGTGGAA
This sequence comes from Rhodospirillaceae bacterium, assembly GCA_002690995.1. Lineage (GTDB taxonomy): Bacteria > Pseudomonadota > Alphaproteobacteria > Thalassobaculales > Thalassobaculaceae. The sequence continues at coordinate 26,445 of NZGS01000154.1, read as the reverse complement.
GCGCGCCGTACCAATTGTTCACAACTTCAGATGGTTTTATGACGATTGGCGGAGCCCAAGACAGTTTTTGGAGGGGTACGTGCAAAATATTAGGTTGTGAACACCTTCTCAATGATGAAAGATTTAGTTCTAAGGCGGACCGTGTTGAAAATAATGCGCAGCTGGTCGAAGAGTTAGGGGAATATTTTATTCAATGCACAACCAAGGAATTGTGCGAAGCTTTTGAAGCTGAAGGAATACCGGCTGGCCCAGTAATGAACCACGTCGAAGTTTTTAATGATCCTCAAACATTACACAGAAAAATGGTGGTAGAAACCCAGCATTCTAAACTTGGCAAAACAAAAACTATCGGAGTACCGGTAAAACTCTCAAAGACCCCAGCCAGTATAAGGAAAGGAGCGCCATTACTTGGTGAACATAATCAGGAAGTATTATCAGACTGGTTAAAATGATGGAATAGATTGTTCATTTGTTGTGAAAAGCTATTTATACTAAATAAATGTTTCGTTTCTGGTGGAGCATATCGTGGCGATAGTAGAGATTTATAGTTCAGTGTGGTGTCCTTTCTGTTACCGAGCAAAACGATTGTTGGAACAGAAGCGAGTTGACTATAAAGAAATAGAAGTTAGCGACAATCCAAACCTAAAAAGCGAAATGCTAAGCCGATCTGATGGCAGATATACGGTGCCGCAGATTTTTATTGATGGCGAAGGAATAGGTGGATCTGATGAGTTAGTAGCCCTTGATCAAAACGGGGAACTGGATGCCATGCTTGGTCTAGACGATTGAAGATGGCGAATGCAATGTCAAACTTAAGGGTTGCATGTATTCAAACAAATTCAAAACCGGATCCTAATATAAATATAAAGGAAGTTAGTTCTCTTATTTTTAAAGCAAAATCAGATGGTGCCGAGTTGATAACGACCCCTGAGGTTGTCGGTATGTTGGAACCTAACAGAGAGAAAGCCTTATATAAAGCACAAGCAGAAAATGACCACAGCGTTTTAAGAGAATTTCGAAATTTATCGAAGGAGCTATCTATTTGGCTACTTATTGGATCGATCTCTATCAAACTCTCTGACAGCAAGCTCGCTAATAGAAGTTTTCTAATCAACCCAGATGGCCAAATAATTGCGCGATATACAAAGATCCATATGTTCGATGTTGAAGTTAATGACGGAAGTACATACCGGGAGTCTGCAACCTATCAGCCAGGCACTTCAGCCTGCCTCGCTAGAACACCATGGGGGTTGGTAGGATTGACAATTTGTTACGACATTCGATTCCCCGCACTTTATCGAGACCTTGCAAAGGCTGGCGCCAGTATAATTTTTATTCCATCCGCGTTTACAGAAGTTACTGGAGAAGCCCACTGGCACGTTTTGCAACGGGCTAGGGCAATCGAAAATGGCTGCTTTGTAGTATCTGCAGCTCAAACAGGAATACATGAGCAGGAACGAAAAACATTTGGACACTCAATAATTATTGATCCATGGGGCAACGTTCTGGCAGATGCTGATAAAGGTGTTGGCTTTATCATAGCTGACTTAGATCTGAATTTAGTCAACGAGGCTAGAAATAAAATTCCATCGCTAAGACATGATAGAGATTATAGTAAATCGTTTCCAACATTCTAAATTAACTTCCCAGCATGCATATCCAGAAACTTTTTCCTTCTATTATCTAAAAGTTGATCTCTGCTTTGGCGACATAAATTCGCCAGGCTCGTCTCTATTGCTTTTTCGAGATTATCCATAGTGATAGAATGATCGCGATGTGCTGCTCCTAGCGGTTCTTCAATGATGTTATCGATAATGCGAAGAGCATGGAGATCTTGTGCGGTTAACTTTAAGGCATTTGCAGCTTCTACAGCATGGTTGCTGCTTCGCCAAAGTATTGAAGCACAACCCTCGGGTGAAATAACCGAATAAATAGCATGTTCTAGCATTAGTACCTGATTTGCAGTTGCTAGTGCTACTGCGCCGCCCGACCCGCCCTCTCCAAGTATGACAGCAATCGAAGGCACGCGTATACTTAAACTCGTTTCTATTGTTCTTGCAATTGCTTCCGCTTGACCTCGTTCTTCGGCTCCAATGCCCGGGTAGGCACCGGCTGTATCAATGAAAGTCAGAACGGGAAGGTTGAATTGATTGGCTATATCCATCAGACGTTGCGCTTTTCTATAGCCTTCCGGCCTTGCCATTCCGAAGTTTGATTCAATCCTTTCTTCAGTGCTGTCGCCTTTTTCTGTGCCTATTATAACTACCGATTGGCCCTTGAATTTCCCAATGCCGGCGACGACAGCTTTATCTTCACCAAAATAACGATCCCCTGATAAAGGAATAAAGCCAGAGAATAAACTTTTGCGTACATCTTTGAAGTGCGGTCTGTTGGGATGCCGTGCAACCTGAACTTTTTGCCATGGAGAAAGCTTTTTGTAGGTAACCTTCAATTGCTGGTTTGCTTTTTTCTGAAGACGTGTTATTTCGGCGGCTATATTTAAATCACCGCCATCCGACAGATGTCGCAACTCTTCTATCTTACCTTCTAATTCGGCGATTTGTTTTTCAAATTCTAGAAACAATTATAATTAATCCTAGGATAAAGGCGATTTTGTTGCCATGTTTATTTTTCTTTATACGCTAAAAGATTCTTAAAAAAAATCTTAAAAGTCCTTTTTAGACATAGGGTGAAAAGAAGAAACTACCGCATGCAATCTTTCTTTTTGAACGTGTGTATAAATTTGTGTAGTAGAAATATCGGAGTGGCCCAGCATTTTTTGCAGACTTCTTAAGTCTGCACCACGGTTTAAGAGATGTGACGCAAAAGCGTGCCGTAAAACGTGAGGAGATATTAAGGTTGGATCTAAACCAGCTTGCATGGCGAGTTCTTTCAGAAGTTGACCAAGTCTTCGGCGCGTTAAATGTCCTTGTTTAGAACGTGACGGAAACAAAAAGTTGGATGTTTTATTTCGCTTTAAAAAATTGCTTCTGACCCTCTCATAAGCAACGATGGCATTCATTGCGGAAGATGTTAAAGGTACTAGACGCTCCTTACCACCCTTTCCTAAAATCAATAATGTTTCTGATGCATAACTTAGCGAGTCAGTTGGAAGACTCACCAACTCAGTTACTCTAAGACCGGACGCATAAGCAATTTCAAGTAGGCAGGTCAGTCGTATCCCCTCCGCTGTTTGTGACTTGTGGGCAGCTTTGAGTAAAGCTTCGACATCATCTTCAGATATCACTTTTGGTAGCGGGCGTGATACCTTTGGACCATCAACATTAAGAGCCGGGTTGTCCAAGCGAACGTTTTCACTCTGTAAGAACTTAAAAAACTGTCGCAGCACTGACAGGTTTCTGGAGATGGTGGGGTTATTTGCTCCAGCTTCACTGCGGTGTTGTAAATAACGCCTTACATCATCGGTCGTCGCGGCTTCAAGACTTGTCTCAGCCCCACTCAGGAATTTATCGAAATTTGTAATATCATTAAGATAAGATATGCATGTATTGTGAGATGCTCCTCGTTCAGCGATCAGCATTTCTAAAAATTGTTCGACGTTTTTTCTTTTATAATTCCTCATACATTTAGGAGCCCAAATAACTTACCAAATTTGGTGATTTTTTTTGATCAAAACTTGGAAAGCTAAGCCTTTAGCCTGTTGCTTTAGGCCTAGATCATTGAGAGTTGAAATAATAAATAGTAAGCTTTCGTCTTGAAATTCGGATGCTTTTAAACTGCCAGTAGATAGTAATAAAGTCGCTGCAGCTTCCGCAGTGCGCTTTGCCTCCAACGCTTGTTCTATCGCCTGTTTGTTGGCGAATAAGCTATAACCGTGCTCGACGCGCATCTCCTTCCCAGCTAATTCAGTCCATCTCGCATGTGGAATTTTAGCTCCAAAAATCTCTAGGATATGGTATGTAAGATTTACATAATTTTTTCCTCGCAGAGGGTTTTCAGCCAGTAAGTTTTGTGCCCAACCCTCTAACTGTTGTTCATCTAATTCGATTGGCCTATCTTCATTTAACAACCAAAAAACTGGCCATAGTTTTGACCAAGTGATTGGGCTTTGGCCGTTTGGTACGCCTTCTTTTTGCGCTATCTCTAACCAGAGTTTCGCAGTTATAAAATCTCGATTAATCATGTTTATCATTGCGGCCTTGCATGCAAACCAATCTAACTCGGAGGCAGGTACAATTTGCTTTAGGAGGTTTTGATAAAGTTTGGCCATCTCAAAAATATTCCCGTCTTGTATCGCAAAATCTATTGCTTTATGGATTGCTTGAGCTTTTCCAAAATCAGTTTCTTGAGAAAGAACCAATCGATACAAAAGTGCGTTGGGGATTTGCGTAGCGCCTTCACTTGCCAATGTCACTGCCGTCGCAATATCATTTTGGGGTATGTCAGCCGTTTCATAGAGTTTTGCTAACGCTTCTACCTCAATTAACCCTAACAGAAAAGAGTGATGAGCAAGCTTCAATCTATCCTTCTGTTGGATTGATGGGGAATTGATATAGATTCCGTGTAACCAAGGAGGTAAGGCATCCAAGTTTAACTTAGGTAGGGTTTGCTGGCTAAACCTCAGCATTGCAACACCTCTTGGAGTCAGTTCTACTATTTCTTCACTTGATGGTGTGTCTTCTTCGCCGATAATAACATTAATAAGTGAAATGAACTTATCATCTGCTGTGTTCTTTGTTTCAGAGAGCAGCTGAATTCCAAAATCAACATTATCTCGAAGGCCATTAATTGCGTCACAAAAAATAAGATTTTTCTGCCAAAACTTTTCCTGAGATTTATCAAACCAATATTTTGTAAGCTCGCAGGCTTCGTCCAGATTATTATTCAGAAAAAAAACGTTAACCGCAAGTTGTGCCAACTCTTCATCATCATGCGACTGCGGAATATTTTGCTGTATTTGCGCGAAGTAATCTAACTTTCCCCATTTAAAAAGATTCTGCTGCCGAAGCTTCAAAAAAATATTCTTGTTTTCATTTTTTTCATGAATAGGAGTGCGGGCTCGGGTAAGTAAAAGCCGCTTTTGTAGATTTTGTAAACTTCTGGAATATATTTTAGAAGGCAAATTTTTCAATAACGATACCGCTTTTAGATGAGCTGTTCCATTCCACATATTTTTATCAAATCCGCCAGTTTCGATATTCAAAATTCCAGTGGTTTCTAAATTTAAGGCTTCTAATCTGTTAGTCTGAACGACTACGCCTTCCGAATTAGAACTCTTAGTAGAACTTTTAATTTCTGGTCCTTGTTGGGGCAATTTTTTATCGAGTTCGAATGTTCTTTGTGCTTTAGGTAAAAGGGATACAGGGCTTTGTTGTGCGGCTACATCTGTTGCGATGTGAACGACTATGCAAATGAATAAAAATAAATTGACGTTAGCGAAGAGGCTTTTCATTTGATATGTCTCTTTCTACAAAACTTGACGGTGCTGGTATGTCCCATGTTGAGAGCATAGTAATGGCGGTGCCAATCGCTATAATTACTAGAACGAAGGTAATCAGAGCTACTTTCATGATAAATATCCAGGATTGTACAGCAGTAGGGTCCTATCTGCTTTCATCTATAGCACTAAGAGTAATATGTTTCATTCTTTATCTATAACTTGTTGCCAACTTAAAAACATTGATAAAATAGAGTTGAGCTGGGAATTATGACCATTGTATGGCGAAAGTCTGAAAATTAGTTTGATCGGAATCTACTAAAAATGAAAAAGTGGTTTGAATGAAAACAGAGAAAATTAGTAACAAACGTGATCATGCGCCAAAAAAGACGATCGTTTTGGTAGGTATAATGGGAGCGGGTAAAAGCACCGTAGGAAAAATTTTGGCAGATCGACTTGGAATGCAGTTCATCGACGCCGACCAGGAAATAGAACGTGCTGCAGGATGTACAATCACAGATTTCTTTGAGAAATATGGTGAGATAGAGTTCAGAAAAGGTGAAGAACGGGTTATCTCAAGAATTTTAGCGGGGGAGCCTTGTGTTCTAGCTACGGGAGGGGGGGCTTTTATGTCCGAAGCAACTAGGTTGTTAATAAAAAAAATAGCTACATCAGTATGGTTGCGTGTAAGTTTCGAAGTTTTAGCAAAGCGGTTAGAAAAGAGGTCTGATAGACCACTTTTGCAAACAGCTGACCCGCTACAAACTTTAAAAGCACTCATAAAAAAGCGCTATCCTATATATAATGATGCGGATTTTATAGTAGATGCGAAAAATGATGGGGTCGACATTACAGTTTCAAAAGTGGTTGAATGTTTGGACGATTATTGTTACTCGGAACAGTCGGTGGAGTCGTGAACGAACACAATAAATTAAGAATTAATCTTAAAGAAAATTCTTATGATATTATTATTGAGCACGGTTTGCTTTCGAGCTTGGGCGCTCTTGTATCTCAGAAATTTGGTAAACCAAAAACATTCATCGTTACAGATAACAACATCTCAGTTCACTGGTTAAAACAAACGATAGAGTCCTTTTCAGCGCAAGGTATATCCCCAAAAGTATTAGAAGTTCCAGTGGGAGAGAGTACAAAAAGTTTTATCAATTTAGAAAAAATAATTGATCAGCTGCTTGAATCCAAAGTTGGCAGGGACTCTTTATTGATAGCTTTGGGAGGTGGAGTCATAGGCGATTTAGCTGGTTTTGCGGGGGCCGTGACTTTGAGAGGCGTAAAGGTTGTTCAAGTGCCGACAACGCTACTTTCTCAGGTGGATAGTTCGGTTGGTGGAAAAACAGGAATCAATGTTCGGCAGGGAAAAAACCTTGTTGGAAGTTTTTATCAACCAATCTTGGTTGCAATTGATACTCAGGTGCTCCAAACTTTACCGCGGCGTCAGCTTTTTGCTGGTTATGCTGAGGTGGTGAAATATGGGCTCATAAAGGATTGCTCATTTTTTGAATGGTTGGAGTTGAATGGGAAAAAGGTTTTAGACGGAGACAAGCTGGCACAACAATATGCTATTTTCACCAGTTGTCGGATAAAGGCAGAAATAGTTGAAGCAGATGAAAAGGAGCAAAATCTGCGCGCTATTTTGAATTTTGGTCACACCTTTGGTCATGCTCTCGAGGCGGAAGCTGGATATGATGGAAATTTGCTTCATGGTGAGGCAGTTTCAATTGGCATGGTTATGGCTATAGAATTATCAAAAAATTTGGGCCACTTGTCAGGACAAGATGCGGGGCGAGCCGTGGACTATATAAGAAGTATCGGCCTACCTACAAACATAAATACTATTGAGGGGTCCACTTCATGGCATGCTGATAGGCTAATTCAACATATGCAACATGACAAAAAAGTGTCAAATGGCCAGCTGAGATTTGTACTCATAAAGGGTATCGGCGAAGCTTACCTAACCGCGGATGTAGAAAAAAAACAAGTCTATAGTGTAATCGAAAAGTCGCTGTCAGGAGATCTTTAACAAAACAAAGTTCTAAAGTGAATTTTAGAAGGTCGTTATCAAATATGTTTGAAATTTTCCATATTGCGCAATCACTAATAGTCAATATTACCGCCATAATAGTTCTGCTCTTTCTATCTGCCTTTTTCTCTGGGTCCGAAACAGCGTTAACAGCTGCTTCGCAGGCAAGACTGCATCAGTTGTCACTTCGTGGAAATCGCAGGGCAAGTACAGTTTTAAGACTTCGCCGGAGAAACGATACGCTGATTGGAACAATTTTAATTGGAAATAATATAACCAACATAGCGGCATCTGCTCTCGCAACAAGTGTCTTAATTAGTTTGTTCGATGATGCAGGTGTAGCTTATGCGATGGTAGGTATGACAATATTAGTTGTCATTTTCGCTGAGGTTTTACCGAAAACGTTTGCAATAAATAATGCAGATAGATCTGCACTTGCCGTGGGGCCTGCTATTAGAGTTTTTGTTTGGTTGTTCCAGCCTCTGAGTATAGCAACAAGGTTTGTAGTAAATTTTCTATTAAGGATGTTTGGCATCAAAGGCCTTTCTTCATTGGAACAACAGGAGCGTGAAGAAGAGTTGCGTGGGCTGATAGAATTGCATACAGGACCTGGACCAGATGTGAGTGAAGAAAGGGCTATGCTCAGGAGCATTTTAGATCTTGGAGAGGTAACTGTTGAGGAAATCATGACGCATCGAAGTAGTGTTTCCATGATTAATGCAGATCTCCCTCTGGAAGAAATACTTGACGAGCTATTGGAGAGTCCGTTTACAAGATTACCACTCTACAGGGGGGATCCGGATGAAATCATCGGAATTCTCCACGGAAAAGCTCTTTTGCGTGCTATACGAGGTTTCCCCGGCGAAAATATGGCCGATCTGGATATTGTTGAAGTAGCTAATGAACCTTGGTTCATACCCGAGTCGTCCAATCTTTTGGACCAATTGCAGGCATTTCGTGCAAGGAAGGAACATTTTGCTGTCGTGGTTGACGAATATGGAACCTTGCAAGGCGTCGTCACCTTGGAAGATATTTTGGAAGAGATAGTCGGTAATATAGATGACGAAAACGATGTTTCGGTTTCTGGTGTTCGTCCCCAGCCAGACGGTTCCTTCTTAATAAATGGGTCAGTTACCTTACGTGATTTGAACAGAGATTATGAATGGAATTTACCAGATGAAGAGGCATCTACAATCGCGGGTCTAATACTACACGAAGCGCGGATAATACCGGATGTAGGCCAAGAGTTTATATTTTACAGTTTTCGATTTAGGATTTTGCGCAAACATAGGAACCAGATAACGCAATTGCGAGTCTGGCCTCGGCCAAAACAGAATGCTGGTTCGTACGACGAGGTGACAACAGATCAAGCTAAACCCTGAATTAGTTAGTCAACTTCGATACTTAACGCATGTACAGGGCCTTCCAACTCTTCTTTCAGAATTCTATAGATTACGCGTTGTTTTTCTACTCGACTTTTCCCTGAAAGTTTTGGAGAAGAAACACATAAGCGGAAATGCGTCTCTCCTTCCGGCCTAGCACCTACATGTCCTGAATGTAGATGTGATTCGTCAATAAGCTCAAATCGCGTTGGGGTTAATTCTTGCAGGATCTTATCTTCAATCTTTTTAGCTACTTTCATTAAGGTTTTCCTATCGCAGATTATTGCCTATATTATAAATAGGGTAAAATATGATCCAACGCACTCCCAATTACTCATACAACACGCGTAATCAATCATAAAGACAGAATAACGTGATTAATTCTAACAAAACACGGCGTAATGAAGAAGCATTGCGAGTAGACACGCCAGATAAACAAAGCAGGGAAAATGAATGTGATTTTCCTAACTGTTGCCGGGACGGTTTGTACAAGGCACCAAAAGGCCCGAAACAATTGAGAGATTATTATTACTTTTGTTTAGAGCACGTTCGAGATTATAACCGATCATGGAACTTCAATGAGGGACTTAATGAAGAAGAATTGGAGCAGATGATACGCCGCTCAACTACCTGGGAGCGCCCAAGCTGGCCTTTTGGTGCAAGGCAAGCTGGATTTTCGTCTTTGTTGAATAATGAAATCAGAGATATATTTGGCTTATTCGAAGATAACGACATAAAATATAAAAGAAGCGATGAGAGTAGAGAGTCTTATTCTATTTATGCCAAGTTAGACTCTCAACAGTTGAACGCGTTATCGGTAATGGAACTGGAGCTTCCAATAGAATTAGAGGAACTGAAATCAAAATACAAAGATCTAGTTAAACTCAACCACCCAGACAGGAATGGGGGTGACAAAGAATCAGAAGAAAGGTTGAAAATAATTAACCAGGCGTATACGACACTAAAACAATATTTGAAAAATCTCTAGTTTTGCTATTTGGCACAGAAAAATTCACACATTAACATAACTAATTCGGATTAAATAAATGTCGGAAAAAGATAACAACGAACGAAAAAAAGCCCATCATATTGAGGCACCAGATATAGAACTTTCTGTTCGCGAGACATTTGGGATAGACATTGATCTCAAAGTTCCCGCTTTTAGTGAGGCCAGTGAATACGTTCCGGCAGTCGACGAAACCTATCTCTTTGATAGAGATACAACTTTGGCGATATTAGCGGGCTTTTCGCATAATAGAAGGGTAATGATACAGGGTTATCATGGGACGGGGAAATCGACACATATCGAGCAAGTAGCCGCTAAATTGAACTGGCCCTGTATTAGAGTTAATTTGGACAGCCACATAAGTCGGATCGATTTAATAGGTAAAGACGCGATCGTTCTGAGGGACAGCAAACAAGTTACCGAGTTTAGGGAAGGTATACTTCCCTGGTCACTGCAGAATCCAACGGCCTTAGTCTTTGACGAATATGATGCAGGTCGCGCGGACGTAATGTTTGTTATTCAGCGGGTGCTTGAACAGGATGGACGAATGACACTGCTCGATACAAACAAAGTAATTACCCCTAACCCAAATTTTAGACTATTCGCAACCGCTAATACAGTTGGACTTGGCGATACAACGGGTCTTTATCACGGAACGCAGCAGATCAACCAAGGCCAAATGGATAGATGGAATATTGTGACAACGCTGAACTATTTAAGTCATGAAGCAGAATGTGGAATAATTCTCTCGAAATCACCTGACTACGACTCGACCGATGGTAAAAGTCAGATAGACTCGATGGTGGCTCTGGCGGACCTAACAAGGCAGGGATTTATGGCAGGTGATATATCGACGGTGATGTCTCCTAGAACAGTAATTACTTGGGCTGAAAACGCACGCATATTTAATGGTGATATAGCCTTTGCCTTTAGGCTGAGTTTTCTCAACAAATGCGATGAGGTAGAACGTCCGACGGTAAGTGAATATTATCAAAGATGCTTTGGTGAAGAACTGCCAGATAGTAGTCTGTCTGAGGTCACAGCGACATAAAAAAGGCTGGAGTTTTTGATGGTAGGTTCACCAAATGATGATGATCATCCTGTAGAGGTCTTCAAACGATCAACCGCAGCATGTGTTCGAGCGATGTCGGGAGAACGAGAGGTTGAGGTAAGCTATGGTGCGGAAACGCCCAGCGTAGCCGGTGAACGGGTCCGGTTACCACTGCCTCCAAGGGACCTCGATCCAAAGGAGATAGCTAAAGTTAGAGGCGAAGCTGATAGCATATCCCTAAAAAAGCGTTACCATGACTCCACAATTCATGCCTCTAGGATGCCATCCAATCAAGCAGCACGGGAAATCTTTGATGCTGTAGAGCAAGCTCGAGTTGAAGCGATTGGAGCCAGGCGTATGGCTGGTGTGGCTCAAAACCTAGAAGAAGCATTAGATGATAGATATCGCCGGCGGGGGTTTGAGCGAATAAGCAATAAAGATGATGCGGCTCTTACAGATGTTATACATTTATTAGCTCGGGAAGTTTTAACAGGTCAGGCCCCACCTCCATCAACCCGTCGGGTCGTTGACCTTTGGCGTCCCTGGGTTAGCTCGAAAATTGGATCGACTCTTAAAGAGTTGGAGTCTTTTGTTGGTGATCAACGCGCTTATGCGGAACACGCCCACCAACTAATTTCTGACTTAGATCTCGAAATTGGCGAGGAGGGTTTGCCAGACGAAGACTCAAGTGAAAGCCAGGATGAAAGTGAGGGAGGCGAGTCTGATGAAATGAACGACACTGGTACCAGTGGTGCTAGTGAAGATGGAGAAGACTCCGAGATGATACCATCGGAGATGGAGGCTGGCGATGAGTCTGCTGATGGTGACGATGGGGAAGATATGGATATGGAGCCCGGTGGAGGTGACGAAGAACCAGCGAACCCTGGTAATCCGCCAATGTTCCATAATTCTGAAAACAGCGATACATCTATCTACAAAGCTTATACTACAGATAATGATGAAATTATCCCAGCAGCAGAACTGTGCGACTCAGAAGAGTTAACTAGACTAAGAGCGTTGTTGGATCAGCAGCTGAACCACTTGCAAGGCCTTATAGGTAAATTAGCTAATAGGCTGCAGCGAAAATTACTAGCGCAGCAGAACCGTTCCTGGTTGTTTGACTTGGAAGAAGGAATTTTAGATGCTGGTCGGCTTTCAAGAGTGGTAACGGCACCTTTATATCCCCTTTCTTATAAAATAGAAAAAGATACGGAGTTCAGGGACACGGTTGTTTCCTTATTAATAGATAATTCAGGGTCGATGCGAGGACGTCCAATTACGATCGCCGCAATGAGTGCAGATATTTTAGCTAGAACCCTGGAACGATGCGGGGTGAAAGTAGAGATACTTGGTTTCACAACTAAACAATGGAAAGGTGGGACTGCCAGGGAGAAATGGATACAAAATGGCAAACCTCAAAATCCAGGTCGGCTGAACGACTTGAGGCATATTGTTTACAAGTCGGCAGATTCTCCATGGAGACATGCTAGAAAGTCACTTGGTTTAATGTTGAGGGAAGGTATACTTAAAGAGAACATTGATGGCGAGGCATTAATTTGGGCACATCAGAGGCTCTTAGCGCGCCCCGAAGAAAGACGTATACTGATGGTTATTTCGGATGGTGCACCTGTTGATGACTCTACTTTATCGGTCAACCCAGGAAATTATTTAGAAAAACATCTTAGAGACACAATCCAATATATAGAAAGTCGATCTCCTGTTGAACTAGTAGCGATCGGCATAGGCCATGACGTTACACGGTACTACCGTAGGGCTGTCACTATCGTTGATGTGGAGCAGCTCGGCGGCACAATGATGGATCAACTTGCTGATCTCTTTGATGAAGACGATGAAAGTAATAAGAGGTCGGGATCGAGAAGCAGAAATAAGGTTTCCCAACAAGGCGGCCGCTAGTATTAAAATCGAGGATTAGGTTTTTTTATCGACGGCTGCATTTAATAGAATCACTGGCAGTATGCCAGCTAGGACTATCGTTAAGGCAGCTGGAGCACATTCCACTAAAAGCTCGTCGGACGCGTACTGGTATACAAATGTTGCTAACGTTTCAAAATTAAATGGACGGAGTATCAAGGTTGCGGGTAATTCCTTCATAGTGTCAACGAAAACTAGAATAGATCCCGCTATTAACGCGGGTCTTAAAAGAGGGATATGGATTCGACATAGGGTTGAAAAAGGACCACTTCCAAGGGTTCTAGAGGCCATATCCATATTAGGTGTTATTTTTTCAAGGCCACTTTCTACGGATCCAACGCTAATAGCCAGAAAACGAATAGTGTAAGCAAAAAAAAGAGCAACGACCCCACCGCTTAAGAAGAAAGATTGAGCAGATAAAGAAAAGTGTTCGGATAGTGGGATTATAACTTCGTTCATCGCGCCAAAAGAAATGATTAAACCAATAGCTAGTGCTGCTCCTGGTATGGCATAACCAATTGTAGAAATTCGGGTTGCTAGTTTTACGCTCCAATGTGAACTTAATCTTTGGCTGTAACCGATAAAAATTCCAAGCATCATGCATAATACTGCGGTGCCGGTAGCAAGGAACAATGTGTTCCCAGTATATGTCAAATAGTCGGCATATTTGAATAAATTAAAACTGTATGAGGAGTATATGGCTAGTATAATCGCTGGGAGTAAAAAGCCGAAAAGTATGGGGAGCCCGCAGCAAATAATAGCTAGTGCTGATCTCCAACCTTTGAGTTCAAGCCTTAAAGTGCTATTTATTCGAGAATTAGCATTTACTCTTTGTTTTTTGCGAGATGTTCTTTCAAGCCATACCAGCAAAATGATAAAAGTTAAAAGTACCAGAGCAATTTGTGCAGCTCCACTCTGATTTTCCATCCCAAACCAAACATCAAAAATTCCAGTTGTCAGAGTTCTTACGGCAAAATAATCAACGGTCCCAAAATCACTAAGAGTTTCCATTAAAGCAAGGGTTACTCCAACAACAATTGCGGGGCGAGCAAGTGGGAGTGATACCGAAAAAAACACTTTCATTGGACTGTGCCCCAGCATGCGTCCTGCCTCTAACAGGGAAAGGGCCTGCGAGGAAAAGGCAGCTCTTGCCAATGCATAAACATATGGATATAGAACCAAGCTTAATAGAATTATTGCTCCTCCATGACTTCGAACTTCTGGAAACCAATATTCGTTGCTATTTTCCCAGGAAAATATCAGTCTAAGTGCAGTTTGCAGTGGCCCAGAATATTCTAAAAAGTCTGTATACACATAGGCCATTACATACGCTGGCATGGCCAATGGTAAAATTAGCATCCATCCAAAAACTTTATGACCCGGGAAGCGACAGTTTGCGATTAACCACGCTGTACATGTACCAACAAGAGTTACTCCCAGGCAAACGCCAGTCATAAGTATTAGTGAATTAACAATATAATTTGGCAGAACAGAGTCTAACAAATGCTGCCAAATATTCTCATCCGTGCCTACAGCTGCCCAAAGGAGGCCAGTCACCGGCAACAACACAAATAGACTAAGCAATACCGACGTTTTAGGCCATGTCTGCTCAGTTCTCAATATTCTTGCAAGTGAGGTGTTTTTTGGTTTTGTTGGCCTTAATATTAGAGTTTCCGTCATGTTTTTTCTAATAGTGATTAGCTAAAAAAGAGTTGCAGGTTGGCCAATTGTATTTTGGTCTTAGATTGATATTGCCTTGGCTACTTACCTATTGTGCACAGCACGCTGATTGAAATAATCGGTTTAATATATCAAGCTATATCAAAAAATTGCAACTTAGTTGCATTCACGAGATATATTGAAACTTGCAAATACTTGACTCTTAGGTAACTTAACTTTCTATTTAAATTGTCTAAGGTTCTTTAATTAGATTAAAAGGGAACGCGGTAACCTTATAAGTTTGTTGTTAGTAAACCGCGGCTGTCCCCGCAACTGTGTGTGGTGAGTTAAGGCTCTTTATAACCACTGGCGATCTTCTTAATAAGTAGCCGGGAAGGTAGAGCCATTAGCACTGACTCACGAGCCAGGAGACCTGCCCGAGACATCGTTGCTAAATCCAGTTCGGGGTGAAATTGGATTGCGGTAGTCCCGTTTGGTGACGAGTTATGATGTCTAATCAACGGGAGTGTGCCATGCTGCAAAAAACAAATGATCAAAAATTAAAAAAAATTCCAGCAACCGTTGTCACAGGTTTCTTAGGTGCTGGTAAAACTAGCTTGATACAAAATCTTTTAGCTACAGCTAATGGTAAAAGAATTGCCTTAATTATCAATGAATTTGGTGACTTGGGTGTTGATAAGGAATTGATATTGGGTTGCAAAATTGAAGGTTGTTCTGTCGGCGATATAGTTGAACTGGCTAATGGTTGCATATGTTGCACAGTTGCGGATGATTTTTTGCCAACAATGAAGTCATTGTTGGATAGAAGTGACCCTCCTGATCATATTATAATAGAAACCTCAGGGTTGGCATTGCCCAAACCACTTTTGCAAGCATTTTCATGGCCGGAAGTTAACACAAGGGCAACCGTAGATGGCGTAGTCGCGGTAGTGGACTCTGTGGCTGTGGCAGATGGTATTTTTGCGAATGATCCAGTTGCTGTTCAAGCACAAAGAAAAGCTGATGAGTCGCTTGATCATGAAACGCCGTTGGAGGAGCTTTTCGAAGAACAGGTCCAGTGTGCTGATATAATTGTGCTAAACAAGTCGGAATTAGTTAACGAAGACGCCTGGAACGTTATAGAAGCAAAAGTTTTAGAATGCCAACGCACAAATATTAAGAGTATCAAAACTAACTTTGGAAGGGTAGACTCTGCAATTCTTTTGGGATTAGGAGCGGAAGCTGAGCGGGACGTTGGGAATAGGCGTTCGCACCATGATGGAGAACACGAACATGATCACGACGACTTTGATAGCTTCGTCCGAGAGTTTGGCGAACTGGAAAGTTTAGAAAAACTTAATGCTAAACTGAGATTAGTTATCCAAAATCACGATGTTCTTCGCATGAAAGGCTTTGTCGCACTCAAAAATAAATCAATGCGTCTTGCGGTTCAAGTTGTCGGAAATAGGATCGAAAGTTATTTTGATAAGACATGGACAGATAGTGAGGCACGATGCTCGCGGCTTGTTATAATTGGATTTGCGGGCATGGACAAAAATGAGATAGGCAAAATACTGTCATTCTAAAAGAATAACGTTATGCACATACTATCTGGTCCCACCGATAATATGAGTGATGTTGCTGAGGCGGTTGATTTAAAACAGACCGCAGGTGATATAGTTATATTATCAGCCGCAGATAGCGACCTGAACTGTTTGGTGAGAGCAAATTCAAAAACTGATCCAACATCACCAAGCCTTCGCTTAGCTAATTTAACTAAATTAAGTCATAATCTCTCGGTCGATATTTATTGTGAACAAACTATTTGCGCAGCAAAGCTAGTCATAATTAGAGTGATAGGTGGTGTAAGTTATTGGGCTTATGGTCTTGAGCAAATAAGGAATAAAGTAATTCAGGTTGGCGCCAAGCTTGCCGTGGTCCCTGGTGACGACAAACGCGATACGCAGCTTATGTCCTATTCGACTATTTCCGAAGATGCTGTAGACCGGATTTGGGCCTATTTCATTAATGGTGGGGTTGGCAATGCTCTTAATTTGATAAAATACGCCAGCTATTTGCTAGGACGCGAAGCTTCATGGAAGGAGCCTGCCCCACTCCTTAAAGCAGGATTATATTGGCCCTTATTACAATACCCTCGCTTGGAAGAGCTACAAGAGTCTTGGGTTAGTGGCAATAAAATAGCGTTGATAACTTTTTATCGAGCTTTAGTTACGTCAGGTAATTTAAAACCAATCGATGCCTTAATAAAAAGATTATTGGAACAAGGCATTAACCCCCTCCCAGTTTATGTATCCAGCTTAAAAGATCAACACTCTGACGAGTTTGTTAGAGAATTAACTGTGAAGCTTGATATTTCTGTAGTTCTGAATACCACGGCCTTCGCAGTCTCTTCTACAAAAAGTCCCGCAATTGCGGGGCCGTTCAGAAACACGGATTGTCCAGTTTTCCAGCTTATCTTGTCAAGCAGTGAGAAAGATACCTGGCTTGCATCACCGACTGGCCTGAGCCCGAGGGATATCGCAATGAACGTAGCATTGCCAGAAGTCGACGGCCGACTTATTTCTCGCGCAGTTTCATTTAAATCAAGCGCTGAATACGATCGCAAAACACAATGTTCCATAGTTACGTATGAACCTGTTCCAGATCGAATTTCATTTGTAGTGAAATTAATTAAAAACTGGATAAAATTAGGGGATATCCCGACTGATAAGAAACGTCTCGCTATCATTCTCAGCAACTACCCTAATAGGGACAGCCGAATTGGAAATGGGGTAGGGCTTGATACGCCCGCGAGTGCTATTTCGATACTTAGAGCATTAAGAAAAAGAGGTTATTTAATAAAAGATATTCCGAAAAACAGTGCGTCACTTATGAAAATGATAAGAAAAGGGCCAACAAACAATATATACAAAAGTGACCAAAAAGAAAGCGACGCTACTTTTAGTTTAAAAGATTATGAAATATTTTTTAAGTTGCTGCCCAAAAAAGTTCAGTTGGAAATTAATGAAAAGTGGGGCGAACCTATCAAAGATCCGTTTGTTAAGGGCGAACATTTTGTTCTGCCAGTATGCATTCTCGGAAATGTTGTTTTAGGTATACAACCCGCCCGCGGGTACAACATTGATCCGAAAGAAACATACCACGATCCCGCATTAGTTCCACCTCATGGTTATATGGCATTTTATATGTGGCTCAAAAATTTATTTAAATGTGAAGCGGTAATACATCTGGGCAAGCACGGAAATTTGGAATGGTTACCCGGTAAATCGATAGCTCTTAGCGAAACGTGTTACCCAGAGGCAATACTTGGGGGGGTGCCAAATATATATCCGTTCATAGTCAATGATCCAGGTGAAGGAACACAGGCTAAAAGGCGGTCCGAAGCTGTTATCATTGATCACTTAGTTCCACCCTTAACCCGAGCCGAGTCATACGGTCCAATGATCCAATTAGAAAGTTTGATAGATGAGTACTATCAAGCTTTTCAGGTTGACCCCAGTAGAATGCCAATTCTTGAGAAGGAGATTTTCGAAACAGCTGAGCGATGTAATATTCTCAAGGATTCCGGTCTAGAAAAAGAGGAGCTGTCTGGGGAAAGACTCAAACGCCTTGACGCGTATATCTGCGACCTAAAGGATATGCAAATTCGTGATGGACTTCATGTTTTTGGCAAAACTCCAAAGGGAAAATTGCTAGATAATTTACTTTTGGCTCTAGTTAGAGTCCCAAGAGGGGAGAATGGAGTTTCACAACACTCTATTTTAAGGACGTTGGTAAGCGACCTAAAGTTAGGCGAGTTTGACCCGCTAGACATGGAGCCTGCGGAAGAGTGGACAGGACCTAGGCCAAAAATTTTATTAAGGTTTTTTGAAAATAAAATTTGGCGAACATGTGATGATACCCGCGAACGCCTTGAATTGTTGGCGCTTGAGCTTGTTTCTGGTCGCCACGACCCAAAAGAAAACCTTCCCGAAACTAGTAAGGTGCTTGAGGAACTAAAAAATAATATAGAACCAAAATTGATTGGCAGCGGAGAATTAGAGATATCGGGGGTGTTAGACGCTTTAGAAGGAAAATTTATTTCTCCAGGCCCTTCAGGAGCGCCTTCGCGAGGACGGCCTGATGTTTTACCCACGGGTAGAAACTTTTATTCGGTCGATACCCGAACAATTCCTACTCCAACAGCGTGGAAATTAGGTTGGAAAGCTGCAGGGCTCGTAATAGATAGATTTCGCCAAGAAAATGGTGAGTGGCCCAAAAATCTACTCTTATCTGCGTGGGGAACCGCTAATATGAGGACGGGTGGAGATGATATAGCTCAGGTTTTAGCTCTTTTAGGGGTGTGTCCAGAATGGGAACCGATGTCCGGAAGAGTGACCGGTTTCAAGATAATCCCCTATACAACCTTAGGACGTCCGAGGGTAGATGTTACCTTGCGGATTTCTGGTTTTTTTCGGGACGCATTTCCTTATCAAGTAGAGCTGATAGATACGGCTATCCAACGTGTGGCTGGCCTTGACGAACCAGAGGAATTTAATCCACTAGCAGCTCTAGCGGCCGCAGAAAGGATTAATTTATCATCTAGTGGAGCTAATCCAGAAACGGCCTTCCGCCGATCTACCGCGCGAGTATTTGGAAGTAAACCAGGTGCCTACGGTGCCGGTCTGCAAACTCTTATTGATGAGGGGATTTGGGAGACACAGGAAGATTTTGCAACTGCGTATCTTAAGTGGGGCAGTTTTGTTTACGGATCAAACTTGGAGGGGGAAACAGAGGAAGAACTATTTCGAACTCGACTGTCAAAAGTTCAAGTTGTACTGCATAATCAAGATAATCGAGAGCATGACATTCTTGATTCGGACGATTATTATCAATTTCATGGCGGAGCTACAGCAGCTGTTCGCCAGTTTTCAGGCGTTCAGCCGACAGTATATCACGGCGATCATTCTAGACCGTTTGCACCAAAAATACGCAAATTAGAAGAGGAACTTGCTAGAGTTGTGCGAGGCCGGGCTGTAAATCCAAAATGGATCGCTGGAGTTATGCGGCATGGTTACAAGGGAGCTTTTGAAATAGCAGCTACTGTCGATTACCTGTTTGCATTCGCTGCAACTTCAGGCTGTGTTGCCGACCACCACTTTGATGCGGTTTATGAAGCCTATGTAGAGAACGAAGAGGTACAAAATTTTCTCAAAAAGGAAAATATTGATGCTTTTAATGATATTATTAAACGGCTGATCGAGGCTCAACAACGTGAGCTTTGGAAACCTAATCGAAATTCTATTGGGGATCAGTTAATAAAATATATGGAAACGTATGATCCGAGTTGTTGATTGCCACTCGTCTACTTCAAGCGTTAAAAAACATGATAATCGCCGGGTTTCTATTGACTTGAGATGAAAAATCTAAGACTAGTTTGGGATGACATTTTAACATCTTAGAAAATTAATTTAATGAAGCTCACCATAGTGAAAATCGTGTCGTGCGTTTTCGTTTTAAGCATCTTTGCAGGGGTGACTGAAGCCCAAACTCCAAAAAAGATTGCTGAAAAGAGGGCGTGGACGGCGTACACATTTAAGGGAGACGGAGGCAAGGTTTGCTATATGGCCAGTGCCCCTATCAAACAAAAAGGCAAATATAAAGTACGTGGGCAACCCTACGCTTTAGTTACAAACCGTCCATCAGAAAAAATTAAGGGCGAGATTAACTTTATTGCAGGGTATACCTTTAAAAAAGGGAGCAGCGTAAAAGTCTCTATTGGTAAAACTGCTTTTGAGCTTTTTACGGAGGACGATGGAGCGTGGTCGCGTGATCAATCGTCTGACTTCAAACTGGTTAACTCAATGAAAAAGGGTAATAGAATGATAGTTGTAGGACGATCAAGTAGAGGAACTAAAACAACAGACACCTATTCCCTGTCTGGTTTTACGGCGATGAAGAAAAGAATTGATAAGGAGTGCAAATAATTAGTGTGCTCGAATTGGTCGAAGATAAAGACCAAGAAAATATAATAGGTTTATCTCGTGAAGAAATTGGTGATCGTTTTCTGAGCCTTGGGCTGCAAAAGTTTCGGAGTGGACAGGTTTGGCACTGGCTATATCATAAGGGCGCGACGTCGTTTGAAGAAATGACCACTTTGTCCAAAAAAGTGAGGGTGCAACTTGGCAAGATATTTTCAATAAAACGACCAACGGTCAGCGAAAAACAAACTAGTGCAGATGGAACCATAAAGTGGCTTCTTCAGTTTGAGGATGGAGCGAAAGCAGAAACGGTATTTATACCGGAAGAGGATAGGGGCACATTATGCATATCGTCTCAGGTCGGGTGCACGCTCAATTGCTCATTCTGCCACACGGGCACACAGAAGCTTGTCCGAAATCTTTCATCATCGGAGTTGGTTGGGCAAATATTGATCGCTTTTGATGAGTTGTCTGCTTGGCCATCTGCCCAAATAGGTAGGCCTTTAACGAACATAGTGCTCATGGGGATGGGTGAACCCCTATACAATTTAGATAATGTAATTAAGGCGCTCAAAATAATCATGGATAATGAAGGAATATCTATTTCGAAGAGAAGGATTACGCTCTCTACTTCCGGTATTATTCCTGAGTTTAATAGATGTGGGCTAGAGACGGATGTTAACTTAGCGATTTCGTTACATGCAGTTACGGATGACGTGAGAGATATCCTTGTGCCAATAAATAAAAGATACCCTATAAAAGAACTTCTTAATGCGTGCCGTGAATATCCAGGAGTAAGCAATTCAAGAAGGATCACTTTCGAATATGTCATGCTTAAAGGAGTAAACGACAGTACCTCTGATGCAAGAGCTTTGATCAAGCTCATGGAGGGCATTCCAGCGAAAATTAATCTTATCCCTTTTAATCCATGGCCTGGATCACCGTATGAATGCTCTGAGAAGAAACAAATAGAAGAGTTTGCGAAGATAGTCCTTAAAGCAGGGTATCCCTCTCCAGTCAGAACGCCAAGAGGTGACGATATTTTGGCGGCTTGTGGGCAGTTAAAGTCAGCGAGCGTAAGGGAAAGGAATAAAAAAAGTAGATTTAATGAAGGGTTGCAGGAAGTGCGGTTGTCTTGAAAGGTACTTCTCCTGTCGTGATCTAATTAATAAGCAGCATTGAATTTTAAATAAAATCGCTTATATTATGCTCACTGATTTTATTTTTGAAAGGTTTCTAAATGGCTCTTGATCCAAGGTTGATGTCAAAATCGCAAGCACAAGATGCGCACGTAGATGTTGGTCTTCGCCAATACATGTTGGGTGTTTATAATCATATGACCATTGGGCTGGCTATTACTGGCTTAGTAGCTCTAGGCGCTTCGTTTGCTGCCATACAGGGCGGTCAATTGACCGGTTTTGGCTATGCTATATACGCGTCACCTCTAAAATGGGTAATTATGTTGGCCCCTATAGGCATGGTATTCTTTTTTGCGGCTAAACTACATTCGATGGCTTCCTCCACAGCCCAAGTGGTTTTTTGGATTTACGCTGCTCTGATGGGGCTCTCACTTTCTAGCATTTTCCTTGTTTATACAGGAGAGAGCATAACGCGAGTGTTTTTTATCGCGGCTGGAATGTTTGCAGGAACTAGCCTTTACGGTTACACAACCAAAAAAGATCTCACCGGAATGGGTTCTTTCCTCTTTATGGGGCTAATTGGAATTTTAATAGCATCTGTTGTTAATATTTTCCTTGCCTCCTCCGCTCTGCAGTTTGCAATCTCAGTCATTGGTGTTCTCGTTTTTGCGGGCCTAACGGCTTATGACACGCAATCAATAAAGAACGAATATCGGGAAAGCGATGATGGGGAAACACAAGCTAAGAAGTCAATACATGGCGCGCTCCGCTTGTACCTCGATTTTATAAATCTTTTCATAATGCTTCTTAGTCTTTTTGGTAACAGAGAGTAGAAACTAAGTTATAGAACACAGAAAGTTAGGAAAGCGCTCGTTTGCGAGCGCTTTTTTATTTACGGTTAATCTCTATTCGGTTGTAAAAAAAGCCGCGGTAATATAGTTGTATACAACATAGATATGCTGGTTAGGGTGACTAATGGCGAAGCAAACTCAGTTTGAGGTATTGACCCTTAAGAATGGCGAGTGGCAAACAGATACTCACTATTCTGATAGAGACGAGGCAATAGAAGAAGCCAGAAACTTATATGGCCAGGGGCATTTAGAAGGCGTTAAAGTCATAGGAGAAATCTATGACGATCAAACAGGAACGTCTAAAGAACAGACCATCTTTGACACCACGAAAAAAGTCACCATAAAACCAAAGAGTGAAGATAGCTCTGGAGTAGTGCCGCCGCGGGAAGGACGTATTTCTTCGAGAAAAAGACCCCAGCCTAAAAAAAGCAGTGACTTCATGGTGGCCGGGAAAGCTATCTTCTGGCTAGTTCTCATATTGGCTGGGGGCCTTGGAATTCTCTATGGTTTTGATACATTGAGTGCATTTCTTAATAAATTGATGTAAATTCAACTCAGCTAGTACTTTGCCGCGTTTTAATTATGAGCGTACTCGTAGTTGAAAATACACACTGTTGTTTCTGATTTCTAAGTAAAGCCTCATATCGAATGAAGCCCAAATCTGGCTTGCTTTTTGATATTTTTACGCCCTTTATAGTTATGCTTCCATTAAGTGTATCGCCTGGTCTAACTGGTTGGGGCCATAAAATTTCTTCATGCCCTGGTGAACCTAAAGTCACTTCGTAAGATAAAAATTTTTCATGCATCATCCTCAGCCAAATCAAGGCCGTAAGCCATCCACTTGAGATGATGCCTTCAAAAATAGTTTCTTTGGCTTTTGCTTCATCTACATGAAAGGGAAACGGATCATATTTCTCGGCAAAATCAATAATCTCTTTTTTTGTTACATTATAAGTCCCAAGGTTAAATGTTTCTCCTTCCTTGAAGTCTTCGGCATAATATAAATCATTTTTCATATGCTCTTTCCCTTCTTTTTTAGGTCTATCAAGGAGGTGGTGCTGCTTAGGTGACTTGAACACCTGACCCTCTCATTACGAATGAGATGCTCTACCAACTGAGCTAAAGCAGCACTGAAATCTTCTTAAAGGTAAACATCGATTTTTTCAATATAGTTATACTGAGAAGCGACGAATGTTATCCTTTAGAGATCGCGGTCTTCTAAAAACTAAAAGTCAGCCTTTACGATTTACCGGCCTGAGCGATACTGTTAAACAAGGCAACGATTTCGATTAGGTTCTGGTTGTGCCGGCCTGCGGGGACGCCATGAATACGGTGTGGATTCCAGGCGGTTGATTGTGTTGCGTCATTTTCAAACGGCGGCCTCGGTGTTTTAAAATCTAAATGCTTTATCAGCGTTAAACAGCACCGTGGTTTTTGTTGTAAATGATGTGTTGCTTTATTGAGACTGTTCTCAGTCAGTCGAAGTATTTTTATGGTTNGTTTTCTGAAGCAAGGTCATACCGGTTTCCTGCGACACGATTTTTCCGTTTTTGTGACTGATTGCTATCAATATTGAGTATTTTCCTGCTGCTCTTTTTTCAACCTTATGCATTTCAATCAAATGTTGGACACATGCGAATTCGGTATTTTCATAAACAGAGCGAAATTGTTCTAGTCTGGCACCACTAAACAATTCGGCTGTTTTTATTACATCCTTTTTTGCAATCGGCTTCCCCGCCGAATGGCTAAACCCTTGAAATTTGTCATCGTATATTTNCTCTACTTGTGAAGTATCGCCTTCCGTTGCACGAACCCATGCCTTTCTATAACTTTCTGCAATGCTCATTATCACGCTTCTCTAAATATTATNACGNTTATCCTTCGAAGTTCGGAGGTTGCCAGCCATAAAAATGGAAGATCAAAACTGCTGACAACCCCCCTACTGCTCATAGACTATTACGATCAAACGAAAACTTGGACGGCCACGTTACAAGACTGTTAAAAAATAGTTAAGGAAAGCTATTTCGTTGGTTTTAAGAAGGTGTCTCGTTCGGGAACTAAATTTTCTGAGTGATCGTAATCTTTTTCGGAGACATAATTGACAAAGTCTAAAAATGCTTTTGCATGAAGCTTTTTCGCGTTGCGATGAGCCTCGTCTATGTCTTTGACAGTGAGAACTTTTGCTGGGTACAGCGGGTCATTTTTATAATTATGCATCGTATTTTTCTTCCACTGAAAATTTTAAGCTTGTATTTTTGACAGAGGATGCCATCCAGAAAACGGGAGGAAAACGGCTGACACCCTCTGCGGTGCGTTGCCTTCTCTGCATAATAGGGAAAAGTTTTACAGCTATGTCACAAGAGCGTTAAAAAATAATTAAGGAAATACATGATTGGATAACATGACGTACACTCACAATGTTTTAAAGACACGGTAAATGGACGCTGCGGTTTGTCTCTCCGGTAAGCACTAAACGAGGGGACATGGGACTTGGTAGGTATCCGGATGTAGCGATCAGTGAAGCACGCGAACTAGCTTCTGCTGCTCGCGACCGTATCCGAAAGGGGAAAGATCCAATCAACTAACCAGAGGCCGAGAAGCGCGAGAGATCCGCTAGCTCACAGATTTATACTTTCCGATATGCTGCTAGGCTTTTTCATGCAAGCTCGAAGGCAGGCCGGAGTAGCGAACGGCATTCAGAAAATTGGCGAAGCGTTACGCAAACTCGGCTGGCGCCGCGTTCGGATTTACGGACAGTGGGGCGGTCGTCGGTATTGGTTGCCGAAGTCCTATCTTGGGAGCTAAGCGGACCTGACGCAAGCGTCTGCGCAGTGGCCGAAACTGACGCTGTGCAGACTTTCGGTCTGTAACATTGTCAGCACCCATCATGCCATCTTTACAAAACTAAGAAACTAGTTTATTAGTTTTGTTATGGAGATCGTTATGGACGAGAAAATTGCCGCACAAACGCTGTCTGCCCTTGGTAACGAAAAGCGGCTGGAAGTGTTCCGGTTGTTGATCCAGGCCGGACACGATGGTCTGAATATCAGTGATATTCAGGTGTGCCTTAGCATGCCGGCCTCCACTCTTGCCCATCATATAGGCGCATTAGTCAAAACGGACTTGGTCTTACAGGAAAAGCACGGGCGTGAAGTTATATGCACGGCTAACTACGAGACTATGAAAACCGTATTCGCTTTCATGACCGAGCAATGTTGTGTTGGTGTTGGACCCATGCGTGACACGGGAAAGTTCGCGTTCACCGCGTCACTTTCTTGCCCAAGCAACAACAAAACCCGGAATACAAATAGATGAACACCCTCCACGTTATGAACCTTAGAAGCTGGTTTTCACCAAGTAAGATCAGCAATGCTTGGGTAGCATCGATCATTCTCTTCGGTTTTATAGCAGCCTTTACTCCAGAACAGTTTCTTCCCAGCATTACGTTTGTATTCGATGCGCTGATTGGGATATTGCCCTTCCTCATGTTTGCTGTAGCATTCGCGGCTTACGCAGGTGGCAGCGGTGCCGACAATCTGATCGCCAAAGTCTTCTCCGGTCACATCTTGTTGATGGTTCCTCTGGCTGCCCTCTTTGGTGCGTTATCACCCTTCTGTTCCTGTGGGGTCATTCCGTTGATTGCCGCCCTGTTGTTCATGGGGGTTCCTTTGGCTCCGGTAATGGCATTTTGGTTAGCCTCACCAATTATGGACCCCACAATGTTCGTGATCACGGCAGGTGAATTGGGTACCAGCTTCGCACTCGCAAAGACGGCGGCTGCGATAGGAATGGGCCTCTTGGGTGGATTTGGCACCCTGGCATTGTCATCGATGCCTCTGCTAGCAAACCCGTTGCGGGAAGGGGTAGGAAACGGCGGTTGCGGCGGCGCTCGGGTACGCGAATACAAAACCGTAAATTGGATGTTCTGGAACAATAAAGAACGGCGTTTCAAGTTCGTCACAGAAGCCAGAAAATCCGGTTCGTTCCTTCTAAAGTGGCTTTTTTTGG
>NZGS01000153.1 GCA_002690995.1 Rhodospirillaceae bacterium | reverse complement strand
TTCCTATAGCTGTTAAAGATAATATTGAGACTGCTGGAGTCCGGACAACGTCTGGGTCTGTTTTTTTTAACGATCATGTGCCAAACCAGAATGCTGCTGTTGTCGATCGCCTCTTTAAAGCAGGCGCCGTGATGATAGGAAAAGCTAGCATGCACGAATTCGCTTTTGGGATCAGATCGAATAATACAGTAAATCCACCATGCAGAAATCCTTGGAATGTGGATAGAATCCCCGGGGGTTCCAGCGGTGGGTCAGGTGCCGCTGTAGCAGCCGGCATGTGTGCGGGCGCTCTCGGGTCCGACACAGGTGGTTCGGTGCGATTGCCAGCGTCTATAAATGGGATTAGTGGTCTTAGACCAACCCATGGTAGGGTGCCAAATCATGCAAGCACGCCGGTCAGCGCTAGTTTTGACACTATCGGACCGATGGCGCGATCGGTTACAGATGTAGCCAGAATTTTTGCTGTTATAGCCGGGTATGACAGTCGTGATCCCTGGAGTATCAATAAACCTCTTTTAAACTTTCTACCAAGCCTCAATGATGAAATAGAAGGCGTAAAGATTGGTTTGCCAAAGTCCTTTTATTTAGAAAACCTGAATTCAGATATCGAAAAATTATTTCACGATGCCGTTAACGTGCTAGAGGGATTGGGAGCGGAAGTGATTGAAATAGATGTGCCGGGTGCTTCTGAGATGCAAGCTTGGGCGACCATTTTAATTTATTCAGACGCTTGTGCTTTTCATCATGATCGTCTGAAAAATAACAAGGAGAAATTTTCTGCGCAGGTCTACGAACGAATGATCACGGGATGGTCATACACAAACGTAGATTATTCAAACGCTATGCATGCCAGAGAACTATGGCAGAGAGACCTCGCAAAAGTATTTGCAGATGTAGATATTATTCTATCTCCCACATTACCAACTTTGATCCCGCCGGTCGAAGAAGAAAAGTCATTACTTGAAGCCACTAAAGACGCTACACGGAATACGTATGCTGGCGCCTTTGGAAAGCTTCCTGGTTTATCTATTCCCTGTGGGTTTACTTCTGACGGTCTACCTGCGGGTTTGCAATTAGAAGCGAGCTGGTGGAATGAGCCTCTTCTTTTAAAGGTTGGAGCTGGCTTTCAGCGTGTCACAAATTGGCACACCTATAAGCCAAAAATAGCAAGAATTTGATTTTATTTTAGTAGAATAATCTTTTAGGGGGAAATATATGCTTTTAGATCTACCAACCGCCGCAAAATATAATTCATGGGCTAATAAAAGACTTTATGCTGTTGCCGGCAAATTATCAGCATCAGAGTTATCGCAAGATAGAAAAGGTTTTTTTAAATCGATATTAGGTACACTCAATCACATTCTTTTGGCAGACCTTATTTACAGAGAGCGTTTAGAAAAAAAACCAACGTCTTTTACAAGACTAGATGAAATTTTATTCACAGACTTTGACGGTTTGCAAGAGGCGCAATTCAGTCAAGATATTTGGTATATGGATTTTTGTAATGACTTGGACCCCGAAGAATTAGAGGGCACCCTTTCCTTTGATACAGTAGAGACGGGCGAATATTTTAGTCTACCCCTCAGAATGTGCTTGACTAATTTATTTCAGCACCAGATTCACCATAGGGGGCAAACACATCATATGTTGAGCCATGCAGGCTTGGAACCACCTCCATTGGATGTCGTGCAGTTTGGTTCGGGACTTTAACTTATTGTGAGAAAAACTAAAACTGATGTAATTGTTATTGGAGCTGGTCAAGCTGGATTGGCGATAAGTTATTATCTCACTAAAGCTAAAATCGAACACATTATATTAGAGCGTGGAAGTATTGCTAATGCTTGGAAAAACGAGCGGTGGGATTCGTTTTGCCTAGTGACACCTAATTGGACCATAACTCTGCCAGATGCTCTTGATAGCCCAGTTGACCCAGATGCCTTCATGCAAAAGGATGACTTTGTAAGGCTACTAGAAAACTGGGCAAAGAGCTTCCGTGCACCAGTAATGGAAGGGGTCTGCGTCAGTGATCTTAGTAGAACGGGAGATGAATTTGAAATTGTAACAGACTCACGAGTTTTTTTTGCTAACCAAGTTATTATAGCTACGGCTACTTATCAGAGGCCAAAAATTCCCCAGATGCTAAGTAATCTTGATTCGCGGTGGGAGTTGAAAACAGCAATTGATTACAAGAACCCCGATAGCTTGAAAGAAGGAGCAGTTCTCGTTGTCGGTTCCGGTCAGAGTGGGTGTCAAATAGCTGAAGAATTAAATAATGCTGGGCGTTCGACTTTTTTATCAATAGGCAATACTGGAAGACTTCCGAGACGATATCGCGGTGCTGATTGTATTAAATGGCAGCTAGAAATGGGATGGCTTGATCGTAGTGCTGACTTTTTAAGTGATCCCAATAAGCGGTTTAGCGGTGACCCGCATTTATCCGGGAAAAATGGCGGCTACACGTTATCGCTCCATGAGTTACAATCTTCTGGTATTAAGTTATTGGGGCGGATAGATTCGCGTGACGGTTCAATTCTAGAATTAAGGGGAGATGTCAAAACCGCTCTACAAGCGTCGGATCGATATGCAATGGAATTTCGTCGGTCGGTAGACGAATTCATATCGAATTCAGGTCGAACCGCTCCTTTGCCGACCAGTTCGGAATTGCGAGGCGAACCCGACGATAGCGCTTTTGACTTCGAAGAAATTGAGCATCTGGATCTCTTATCTGAGAACATTTCAACAGTGATCGTCGCGACAGGATTCGAGTTTGACTTCTCTTGGGTCAAATTTCCAGTATTTGATGAAACAGGATATCCGAAAACAAATAGAGGCGTAACTAGTGTCCCGGGGCTCTATTTTATGGGTTTAAATTGGATGTATAAGCGCAAGTCAGGGATAATATATGGTGTGGCGGACGATGCAGAATACATAGCTGAAAGAGTGAGCACATCAAAGCAAAGGTACTATTCTGCTGTGGCTGAGCGATAATTAGTATTAGTGTTTTGTGCTAGCTTTAGTGACTCAACAAATTCATCCTGGTCAATAAGCGGTATCGTCTTACAATATTTTGCTAATCCTAGGGAATCAGTTAGGTAAAGGTTTGCTGCTAGTGATTTCTCATCCGGCGTTTCATAAATATACGCCATATCGTATTCACCATAAGAACCATACTGTGCTATTGGCTTCCCACTAAAATCTGCTATCGCTTGTCGATGAACTTCGGCTCGATCGCGCTGTGTATCATCATTAATCATGCCGACTTTTTGATCGTTGTGATATTTCACAAGATATAAAACAAGAATTCCCACGGACAGTCCCCTTTTATTACATTTTCGATATTACGTTGTACGCAAAGTCTTCGATGAGCCGATATTGTTGTTCAAGTGGCGCTATAAAATTTATACCGTCTAGCCCGTAACTTTCTAACTCTTTAATTTGCTCTACCATTTCTGCAGGTTGCCCGGCTATGGTGAATGCTTTGATGATTTCAGGTGTAATAAATTTTGCCTCATCTGGGTCTAAATAGCTGTAGTGGCTTTGATGAAGTTTCATATGCTTACGCTTAGAATCCCGTTTTTGATGAAAATCGAGATATTCGTCCCAAAATGGTAGGATATAGTCTGGCGGTGGATTGCCACTTTCCTTTACCCAATCTACAACGAAATGTACATTTGCCATGATGGCTGAGCCGCACTGCTGAATAACGAGTTCATCAGTTAATTTCTGACCTGGTTTCAGCATTAAAATATTTACTAAAGCGAACGTCTCGAAACTGTTTAGAGAACGGTTTGCTTTTTTTGCACCCTTCTTAACATTTTCTAAAGCCTGAGGAATTGTTCCTCCTCGGGGTATGCCCGTGATTAGTCCGTCACCAATTTTACCAGCCAAAGCTTGAGTTTTGGGTCCAAACCCGCTGACATGAATGGGTATTGGATTTTCAACATCTATATATTTAAAGTCCTGGTTTTGAAATTGTATCGGATGCGTGACACCATTTAAGGTATAGTCGGTCTCTTCTCCTTTAAGTAGTGTTTGGACTACTCTTATATACTCCTCAAAGGCTTTTATCCCCATCGGCGGTTGTCCCATCGCGCGCATAGCGGTATTTCCAGTGCCAATACCCAAGAAAGTTCTGCCAGGAGCAAGGCGGTTTATCGTAGCAATACCATTGGCGGTAACTGGGGCTAGCCTTAGGCCTGCTACAGCAACTCCTGTTCCTATACGAATTGAACGGGTTTGCTGAGCTGCCAAAGCCAATACGGCCCAAGGATTTGACCTAATCATTTGTGAGTCAGTGACCCAGCAGAAATCATAGCCAAGATTTTCGGCTCTTGCTATTAAGCCTATCTCGTCTATTTTAGAGGTCGTGATTCCAAACTGCATAACTTTTTACGAACTGAACTAAGTGACGATAAACGCCTTAACAATAAAGCTCACTGAGCTCGATTTTTTTCTAACCACTCATCAACTAGCTGAACGGTTTCATTGATCGATTGTAGAGATTTGCCTGTATTTTTTGCAATTGATTGAACGAGTTTATCTACTCTCTCAATATTGGAGGCCCCAGCAGCAAGAGCACGAGCTGCAGATGAAGGGCTAATGAGAGACTCAGCTGCATTGGCATATTTTTCGAAGGGAACCATGTCCGAGGTGGAGGCTCCCAGCGAAACACAAAGTTCTGATACCCACTCGTATACTTCTTGCGTTTCAACCAAGTCGGTGTGAACGGCCTCACGGATGGTCCTCATTTCATTTTGCTGCACGCACCTGTAGTTACCCGCAAGGAGCATGCACCATTTTGCCATTGGAACGAATATTGATTTATGCACCCTTAATTTTACCGGTAGCTCTACCAAACCATCTCCCGTATCGAAGCTAGCTGCCTCTATATCATTCTCGAGTTTTTCTAGAATTGCAGTATGTTCATCAGACTCAAACCGCGCGGCTTTAAAATTTGTAGGAAGTCTTACTTGTAACACATTGATGGGCTCGTCAGGTGGCCTGAATGCCTGAGGGTCGGGGCTGCATAGTGTCATTAAGTTTGGGTCAAGTTGATCCCAGACGGATGCATCAGCATAACTATCTCGGTATTTAGTTGTATCGAGTCCATTTATTCTTTTTAAATAAGTTAAGGGGGGCATATTCATGATCGACATACACGGTATTTTAGCTGCTGCAAGATCCTTAAGTACATTTTTAATATCTGCAGAACGATATTGTGGTTCCTGCATTGCTAGAACAGCTAGGTCAAATTCATCGGCTTTGACTTGATCTGGGCCAATAGCCTCAATTTTACCCGACAATTTTTTTGAACTAATATCATAGAGCCCTTCGCGTCCTTTGACGGGCATTCTCACAAGGGTTCCCTCTTTATTGATAAGGTTGACTTCGTCGGGTAGACAAATGAGCTTGGCGTTATGGCCTGCAAGAGCAAGCTTGGTAGCTAACAAAGAGCCATATGAGGCTCCCAATAACAGAACGTTGAAAGCTTGTTTCACAGTTGATCCCCCAATTGAAAATTTTCCCCAGTCGAACCATCGAAGGCCGATATTCTACATTTAATACCGCTAATTTATTCTTGTGAAGATTAAATGATAAAATTAAGCATATTGCAAATAGAAGACGTATAGACAGGATCTTGGAAGGGGGGTGGTTACGGGTTCAAGCATAACCACCCTAGATGCTTTGTTGTTGGAAACTATTTGTAGGCTGTTACCATAATCTCGACGAGTAGTTCGGGAACGGCAAGATCTGCTTTAACGCAAGCTCTTACCGGTGGATTTTCGGGGTCAACCCATGCATTCCAAACCTCATTCATAGCTGAAAAATTTGCCATGTCAGTAATCCAAAGATTCGCTTGTAAAAGTTTGGATTTATCTGTACCTGCTTGGCTCAAATAATCATCTATCTTGTCGAGGATCTGTTGTGTTTGGCCTTTTATATCAGCGGATCGATCCGAGGCCGTTAAACCAGCTACATAAACCATATCCCCTTTTACAACACATCGACTCATTCTAGGGCCGCTCCCAGAAGTTTTTTCTATTCGAGTTACTGACATAATTTCCTCCTAATTGTTATTCTTCAAGGTCTACACGATAAACCTCGGCAGCAGTCTTTGAAAAGAGATACTCTCTATCTTCAATATTAAAATCATTAGTAAATTTTTTACATGCATTCCAATAGATGGGATAGCTATAAGATCCTTTGTCAACGGGAAAATTACTTTCAAACATACAACGGTCCGGTCCGAAGGCTTGAATACATGTATCAAAGTATGGAAACCAGGCTTTTGCCAACTCATCTGAGGTTGGGGGCAGGTGTTTTTCGTGAAAGTCATAACCGTTGATCCGCATCCCGAGACCACCAAGCTTAACTCTTACATTTCTACAGGCAGCTAGTTTTTCAATCGATTTTTTCCAAGATGCGAAAACATTTATGGATGCCCTAGCATACTCTCCTAAGCCCAACGGGCCACCACAGTGGTCCAAGATAATGGTTGTTCCAGGAAAATTTTGAGCTAGGTCTGTCAAATCATCGATTTGCGGATGATACAGCCAAGCATCAAAAGACAAATTCAATTTTTCTAATTCAGCAAAACCCGCTCTAAAATTTGGATCTGCTAAAAGGCCTTTTTTTACCGAGTAACTTTTATTAATAAGACGATCGTCATCATCCCAAGCTGTAATATGTCGTATCCCTCTAAATCGGCCGCCTCCAGCTTGAATGTGTGCTTCCAAAATTGGTTTTACAGCTTTTCCGAGGGTAAGGTTCGCGTGCCCCACTATTCCAGCGCATAGCCGCTGCTTTCCATACAGCCCACTTGCCCCGATTGCCGCAACGCCGTTTACAAACTCAGTTTCACCTACAGGTGCCATTTCTTCGGGGCCATTGGCACGATGCATCGAGTGACATTGGACAAATACAGTGGCTATAATGTTGTGCCCACTGGCAAGGTCTTGCGCAATGTCATCGATCATATATCGCCAGTTGGGCCTATCCCATATATGGTGATGCGGATCTATTATTGGTAGATCAGGCTCTAGTATCTCCTCTGATGTTTGGGATAGCCACTCGTCTCTCACCGGGAAATGAGTTGCTGATACTAGTTGGTGCCTTGAAGACATTTTGGTTCTCCCTTAGAAGATACAAAAATAAGCATTAATTAGTTCTTTATTAAAGTCTTAAGTGAATGGACATGTTAACTAACTTTTAAGAATCAATGGACTCCTTCACATATATAGAAATAGCCGTAGGTATGGCATGGCGCTAAATAGAAAGCTAAACTTGTTAATAAGAGTAATATAATTTAGTGAATGCAGAGACCTGCTTTATTCCAGTTTTGCAAACGATCATACTTTTGAATAGAGATTGAATATGGCTTTAGATACACGCCAAAATTTAGGTTCTTTTGATTATATTATAATTGGCGCCGGCACGGCTGGTTGTCTTTTAGCTAATAGGTTGTCGAAAGACCCATCTTCTAATGTTTTACTGCTAGAGGCTGGGGGATACGATAATTATTTTTGGATAAAAATACCTGTGGGTTACTTATATACAATGAATAATCCACGAACTGACTGGTGCTTCATGACAGAACCGGCTACCGGACTGAATGGTCGATCTCTTAATTATCCGCGTGGAAAAGTCTTAGGAGGATGTTCTTCAATTAATGGCATGATTTACATGCGAGGCCAGGCTCGTGACTATGATCATTGGCGTCAGTTGGGGAATTCGGGATGGGGATGGGAAGATGCATTAAAGTTCTTCAAAAAGTCTGAAGCGCATTTTGACGGTGGTGATGATTTGCATGGTGCTGATGGCGAATGGCGGGTCGAGGAACAAAGATTATCATGGGAAATATTAGATGCTTTTAGAGATGCCGCCGACCAAGTAGGGATACCAAAAATTGACGACTTTAATCGTGGCGATAATGAAGGCTGTGGTTACTTTTCGGTCAATCAAAATAAAGGCGTTCGGTGGAGTGCGGCTGACGCATTTCTGCATCCTGTTAAATCACGGCCCAACCTTACAATTATGACGCAGGCCCATGTTGAAAAATTAAATTTTCAAGATAATAAAGTAAAAGATATAAGTTTTCTGCTAAAGGGAAAACGCTCTTTTGCTTCCGTCAGAAAGGAAATTATTCTTGCCTCAGGAGCGGTAGGATCTCCACAAATCTTGCAGACATCAGGTATTGGTCCTGGGGAGCTTTTAAGAGACCTCGATATAAAACCTACAAGAGTACTTCCTGGCGTTGGCGAAAATTTGCAAGATCACCTCCAAATGCGTTTGGTGTTCAAAGTGAAAAATACCAAAACACTTAATTTGAGGGCGAATAGCCTCATTGGTCGCATTGGGATGGGGATGGAGTATTTTTTATTCAAACGTGGGCCAATGACGATGGCACCGAGCCAGCTGGGTGGTTTTGCTAAATCTGATCCATCAAAAGAGTCTGCAAATTTGCAGTATCATATTCAGCCGCTATCGACAGAAAAGCTTGGTGATCCTCTGCACCCCTTCGAGGCATTCACTGCATCAGTATGTAATTTGCGACCGGAAAGTAGAGGGCATATTCGTATAAAGTCGCCAGATGCGAGTGAAGCCCCTCTAATTCAACCAGATTATTTATCTGCTCCGGAAGACCGAAAGGTAGCTGCGGATGCAATAAAACTTACTAGGAAAATTGTGTCAGCTCCGGCCATGGAAAAATATCAACCACAAGAATTTAAGCCTGGTATTGAATTTGCCTCCGATGACGAGCTGGCACGTGAAGCTGGTAATATCGGCACAACAATATTTCACCCTGTCGGAACATGTAAAATGGGGCCTGAGACCGATAGCTACGCAGTAGTGGATGATCGATTGAGGCTTCATGGTATCTCGGGTGTTAGAGTTGTGGATGCATCTGTAATGCCGACCATTACCTCTGGAAATACAAACTCGCCAACCCTTATGATCGCAGAGAAGGCTTCAGAAATGATCAGGGAGGACTGGAAAGGTTGAGCCGTCCCTATTGTATTTGACCCTCATTCGCAACAACCTAAATAATAACGGCTATTTTGAGCAGAGGAGATGTAAATGTCCTTATTTCCACCACCTAAAGATGTAAAAACAGAGATCTTTGCCCGCGTACCAGATGAATTTAGAAAGTCAGGAGGACGACCGTCCTGGGGAGAAGCCAATATACCCGGGCGGGATATTGACTGTTTCCTCGAGGGACCAAGCTTTGACTCAGAAGGTAATTTGTATCTCGTAAATATCCCATATGGTGAAATATTTAAAGTAACGTCTTCGGGTAATTTTTCGCTAGTCGCCCAGTATGATGGTTGGCCTAATGGCTTAAAGGTTGACCGAGAAGGCAATCTCATCGTTGCTGATTACAAAAAAGGCATCCTTAAGATTGATCCAAAAACCGGGCACTTGGAAACACTTGTTGACCATAGGTGGTCGGAAAGCTTTCGTGGATGCAATGACCTGCATCTAGCATCTAATGGGGATATTTATTTTACCGATCAAGGCCAAACAGGAATGCATGACCCAAGTGGCCGTGTATATCGCTTTACTAAAGATGGTAAGTTGCAATTATTAGTTGGGAATGGACCAAGTCCAAATGGTCTCGTTTTGAACATTCAAGAAAATGTTCTTTATGTCGGAATGACACGGGCCAATTCGATTTGGAGAATTCCCCTAATACCCGATGGCTCAACTACGAAAGTAAGTAACTTTATTCAGTTATCTGGTGGCCATGGGGGACCTGATGGTTTAGCGCTAGACGCAAATGGAGGGGTACTGGTAGCCCATGCTGGTCTTGGGACTGTTTGGCACTTTGATAATCTAGGGCAGCCATTACACCGGATACGATCTTGCGAAGGGCTTATGACAACGAATCTAGCCTTTGGCGGCCCAAACAATGACGTACTTTTCATAACAGAGTCAGAAACAGGTAATATCTTAAGGGCTCATTTACCTGTTAAAGGAGCTAAAATGCAGTCGAGTTTATANGTAAGTTAGAGGCCATAAGTTATTAGTTGCGTTCAGTTCAGGTACTNTTGATTAATCTTGATAGTAATGAGAGATATACTAAATATNGAAATATCAGATAAATCTTGTTGGTAATGGTAATGTGAGGTACAATATATGGAAGTTTAAACTAATCGAAAACGGTATGGCCATGGTAAAACGTTTTCGATGAAATCGGGTTCGGCAACCTCCCATAGTCGCTCCCGACCCTGTGAGGTAAAAGGCGGTCATAATTAGGCTGTCAACAAAGCTTTGGGTGCGTTACGTTGTAACGCACCCTTTTTTAGTTGTTTAAAACTCCCAAGGCGTTAAATAATTTAAAGCTGCGGATTGAAAGTTTTTAAATAGTCATTAATTGGAATATGAAATGTCAAAGATAGCTTCCAGAATAAAAGACTTAGGGATTGAACTACCAAATGCAGCTTCCCCAGCAGCAAATTATATTCCTTTTGTATTGTCGGGTAATCAAGTAGTGATTTCAGGGCAAATTCCTTTTTGGAATGGGGAGCTCGTTGGTCTGGGCAAACTTGGTTCTAACTTAACCGTTGAAGAGGGAGCTAAGATAGCTCGCATTTGTGCTCTAAATCTTCTTGCACAACTAGAGGTTGCCAGTGGCGGCGACTTAGATCGAGTATCTCGAGTGGTAAAACTGGGCGGTTTCGTGAATTGTATAGACACTTTTACGGATCAACCAGAGGTGATTAATGGAGCCTCGGATTTAATGGTCGAAGTTTTTGGTGACATAGGACGACATGCTAGGTTCGCTGTAGGTGTGGGTTCACTTCCAAGAGGAGTGGCGGTCGAAGTGGATGGTGTGTTTGAGTTGCACAAATAGTTTGATGATTTAAGACTGCGTAACAAAGATACATGACTGCAAAAGAAACTAAGTTGACATCACTAAAGAAATTTAGCTCGATAAGCTCTTTGAAAGAAGTTTCTGAGTCTGAGTGGGATGCTTGCGCTGGCGATGAAAACCCTTTTTTGTCGTATAAGTTTCTTTCCAGTCTCGAAGACTCCGGGTCGGTTGACCCAAAAACAGGCTGGTTGCCGCAACATATTACTTGCAGGGATGATAAAGGCGAGCTGATAGGCGTAGTGCCACTTTACCTTAAGGGTCACTCATATGGAGAGTATATTTTCGACTGGAGCTGGGCGGATGCTTGGGAGCGAGCTGGGAATAAATACTTTCCTAAATTATTATCTGCAGTACCTTTCACGCCTGTAACTTGCAGGAAATTGCTGGTTAAGCAAGGGCAGGATGAAGCTTCAATACAACACGATTTAATTCAAGCATTAGTTTCGGTTACCGAAAAATTAGACGTTTCATCGTTACATGTTAATTTCATTCTACCAGATGAGATAAGCTTGTTTGAGACTTCAGACTTTCTTAGCAGAACCGGCATTCAGTACCACTGGGTAAATAAAGACTATGAAACTTTTAACGACTTTCTTTCAAAACTAACTTCTCGCAAGCGAAAAAATATAAAGAAAGAGCGTAAAATGGCTTTAGAAAGTGGAGTTACAATAACGGCTTTAAATGGCGACGATATCAAAGAACAACATTGGCATGCTTTTTACAACTTCTATTTAGACACCACAGAAAAAAAGTGGGGAGGGGCGTACCTCAATAAATCTTTCTTCGAATTAATAGGAGAAAGAATGGCCGATAAAATTTTACTTATTATGGCAGATTACAATGGTCAGCCTGTTGGCGGAGCACTTAATTTTATTGGTGAAAACACGTTGTTTGGAAGAAATTGGGGCTGCACTGCAGACTTTAAGTTTCTCCACTTTGAAGCCTGTTATTACCAAGCAATCGATTTCGCAATCTCAAACAAATTAAAAAGAGTAGAAGCTGGTGCGCAAGGTCATCATAAGTTACAACGCGGTTATCTACCCACTCTGACCCACAGTACACATCTTATAAGTAATTTCAGCTTTCGTAACGCAGTAGAGGATTTCCTCAAAAAAGAGGCGCGGCAGGTTATTTTTGAAAAACAAGAGCTGGCAAAAATGTCCCCTTTCAAACAGTAGGTCCTATTAAGGTACGTAAATTATGAGGTCACGCAAACGTGGCGAATTAGTCAGCTAGTTGCTTAGTTCTTTTTGCCTTCTTTTTGCTTGTTTTTTCTTTGCTTCTGTCTGTAGCTTTAGTGTTTTCGTAATGGAAAGATAGTTCCCCATCCTGAAACTCTATACTAACTAGACCACCCCCAGTTAATTTACCAAACAAGAGCTCTTCAGCCAGCGGTTTTTTAACATATTCTTGTACTACGCGTGCTAAAGGTCGTGCACCAAAGTTTTTATCGTAACCTTTGGAGCCAATCCAGGATCGTGCTTCTTCGCTTATTTCAATAGAAACGTTTCTATCCCCTAATTGCACTTCCAGTTGCATGATGAATTTTTCTACCACTCTTGAAATGATTTCTTTCGAAAGACCTGCAAAAGCAATGATTGCGTCCAGCCGGTTGCGGAATTCTGGCGAAAACATCCTATTTATAGCCTCAGTATCGTCACCGGAACGCTGTGTTCTACCAAAACCTACGGCCTCTTTTGCTAAGTCAGAGGCCCCGGCATTTGTCGTCATGATTAAAATGACATTTCTAAAGTCTACAGTTTTTCCATTGTGGTCCGTCATCTTTCCGTGATCCATGACTTGAAGCAAAATATTGAAAAGGTCCGGATGGGCCTTTTCAATTTCATCTAAAAGTAGGACACAATGAGGGTGTTGGTCTATAGAATCAGTCAGCAGACCCCCCTGGTCAAAACCAACATAGCCTGGTGGAGCACCAATCAACCGCGACACACTGTGGCGTTCCATATATTCCGACATATCAAATCGAACGAGTTCTACCCCCAAAGCAATAGATAGTTGTCGTGCAACTTCTGTTTTACCGACACCTGTAGGACCTGAAAACAGATAGTTTCCTATTGGTTTTTCAGGCTCCCTTAGTCCTGCACGCGATAATTTAATAGCGCTTGCCAGCGCTTGAATGGCTTCATCCTGGCCGAAAACAACCCTTTTCAGGTCCTGTTCCAAATTTAGAAGTGTATTTTTGTCATCAGTTGATACACTTTTCGGCGGGATCCTTGCGATCTTAGCAACAACCTCTTCAACATCTTTGACGTTTATAGTTTTTTTCCGCTTTGATAAGGGAAGAAGCATTTGTGCAGCGCCGACTTCGTCTATAACGTCAATAGCTTTGTCAGGTAACTTTCGGTCACCAATATATTTAGCTGAAAGATCAACCGCGCATTTTAAAGCGTCCATAGTATAACGAACACTATGATGCTTTTCGTAATATGGCTTTAGACCTCTCAATATTTTAACACTATCCTCTAGAGATGGCTCATTAACATCTATCTTCTGGAATCGTCTAACTAGTGCTCTATCTTTTTCGAAGTGGCTACGATATTCTTTATAAGTTGTAGAACCGATACATCTCAGAATGCCTCCCTGTAACGCTGGTTTCAACAAATTTGACGCATCCATGGCACCGCCGGAGGTTGCACCTGCACCAATAACAGTGTGGATTTCGTCGATGAATAATATAGCGTTAGGGTTTTTCTCTATTTCAGAGATAACGGCTTTTAGGCGTTCCTCAAAATCCCCACGATAACGTGTGCCGGCCAGCAAGGCTCCCATGTCTAGCGAGAATACAAGTGCTTCACTAAGAACATCAGGAACTTGTTCATCTGCTATTCGTTTCGCTAAACCTTCTGCAATTGCTGTTTTGCCTACTCCAGGGTCACCGACGTATAGGGGATTATTCTTTGTCCTCCTGCATAGGATCTGAATAGTTCTGTCTACCTCAAATTCGCGGCCAATTAGCGGGTCAATACTTCCAGATTTTGATTTATCATTGAGATTTACGCAGTATGCACTTAGTGCGTCGTTCCCACTCTTATTATTCTCTTCCGTTTTATCTTCATCAGTGGATGTCGATCCATCAGAGCTAGAATTTAAAGGGCTTTTCGAGATGCCATGAGAGATGAAGTTAACTGCATCAAAACGCGACATTTCCTGTTCTTTTAAGAAATGAACTGCATTACTTTCTCTCTCAGAAAATAACGCTACAATTATATTCGCTCCGTTAACTTCTTTTCTACCTGATGACTGCACATGAATTATTGATCGTTGCACTACCCGCTGAAATCCAGCTGTGGGTTTTGCCTCTTCTTTATTAGAGCTCACGAGGTATTGTAGGTCGTCTTCAATATGGCTCTTTAATATTTGTGAAAGCTCATCAACATTTACCCCGCATGCCTCTAATACCGCGATTGCGTCCTTATCCTCTGTTAGTGCCAGGAGCAGATGCTCAAGTGTAGCAAACTCGTGTTTTAGATCATTTGCATGATCTAACGCCCGGTGTAGCGAAATTTCCAAATCTTTTGATAGCATTTTTATGCCTTTTCAATTGTACACTGTAACGGGTGCTGGTTTTGGCGCGCGCAGTCCATAACTTGCATAACCTTTGTTTCGGCTATTTCATAAGAAAAAACCCCGCAGATACCTACACCTTGCTGATGAACGTGCAACATTATTTTCGTTGCCTCTTCTCGTGTTTTTGAAAAAAACCTCTCAAGTACATGAACCACGAATTCCATTGGTGTGTAGTCGTCATTGAGCATAATAACTTTGTACATAGAGGGTTTTTTCGTCTTTGGTTTTACCTTTTCTATGACTCCAGTACTATTACTGGGGTTGTTGGGTGACTGGTCTTTATTGGGCATTCCCGAAAACTTCCCACAAACTGTTATTTTATTAATATCGGACGATCAGTTGAATATTCCAGTGGTCGCTGACTAAAATTTAAGGATATGAGATTTGACCGTCAACCGGAAACGAAAAGTTGCGTAAGTTAAACTAATTTAAAGGTCGGTACACGAGTTTTATTGTTTAAAAATACATAGCTAGAAAAAAAGTTAAAAAATCCACCTATTACAATGGCTTATCGACAAAAGCTAATAAATAGCATAATATGTGATTCGTTAATGGCTCAAATGGGTAGATTTGTTCAGGCTAGTAATGGATCAGCACAAATGATAAAAATTTTCTACAGAACAAGTTTTGTCATCGCATTGCTATTTTTTACGTGCATTCCTGGCAACATTGCCAAAGCAAAATATGCTTCTCTTATAATAGATGCACACACAGGTCTGGAACTTCATTCCCGTAACGCCAATACTAAGAAATTTCCCGCATCTTTAACCAAGATCATGACGCTTTACATGATTTTTGATGCATTAGAAAACAAAAAGTGGAGCTTGAGAAAACGCCTAAAAGTATCGCGTCGAGCTTCAAGGCAACCGCAAACAAGATTGGGACTGAAGCGTGGATCCACAATAACAGTAAAAACGGCGATCTTAGCGTTAATTACAAGATCAGCTAACGATGTTGCGACTGTA
This sequence comes from Rhodospirillaceae bacterium, assembly GCA_002690995.1. GTDB lineage: Bacteria > Pseudomonadota > Alphaproteobacteria > Thalassobaculales > Thalassobaculaceae. Next base: position 1,876 of record NZGS01000153.1, on the reverse strand, counting down.
GTCGCCGAAAACATGTCGGGCTCGGAAATAAAGTTTGCGCGTCAAATGACGAGAAAAGCTCGGAAACTTGGAATGGTTAGAACTACGTTTAGAAACGCGTCTGGCTTGCCTAATCGCCGACAACTCAGTACAGCGAGAGACATGGCTAAACTAGCAATCGCAATTCGGACCGATTTTCCTCAGTATTACCACTTTTTCAAGACTAAAAAATTTCGTTACCGCGGTAGGACTTACAGAAACCATAATATGCTCTTGGGTCGATATTCAGGAACAGATGGCGTGAAAACGGGATACACAAATGCGTCAGGTTATAATCTTGTGGCATCTGTAAAAAGGCGCGGAAAACATCTGATAGGAATAGTGTTTGGGGGTAAAACTGGTCCGCGCCGCGACAGGCATATGGTGAACCTATTTGATAGAAGTTTTCGGAAAATGGATAGGCTTGCAAAAGTACTGCCACCAGTTCCAAAGCCTAGTCCACTGAGTTCCGATAAAAGTCAGCTCTATCAGTTGGCGAAAGCTCGCGGTGGAAACACAGACTGGGGTATTCAAGTCGGTGCTTATTCAAAGGCAAAAGTAGCAAAGCTTATGATTCAGCTAGTTCAGGATCACCTGAATCTGGATCATACTGGAATATCCAGTAAAATCGAAAAAGTGAAAAGATCGCATGGGATAATATTCCGGGCGCGGGTGTTAGGAATGGAGGAAAGGCAGGCCCGCAGCGCTTGTGCTTCATTAATGACTAAACATCTACCATGTGTTCCTATCCCGGCAATTACGAAAATGGGGTTAATCTCTCCATCAACTTCATAATAAAATTCATCTAAAATGGTGGGTAAGGTAGCTGAATTCTTTGAAGAATTTCTTTTAACTGAGCCTTGATATTCTCTAGATATTCAGTGGACGTCGCCTCACAACGCGCGACTATAATTTCCTGGGTGTTAGAAGCTCGAATTAACCACCAGCCGTATTTACTTGAAACCCGTACACCATCGATATCACATACTTCAACATCTTTATATCCTCGCAGTATTTCTTTAACCTGTTCTATCATTGAAAATTTATTTTTTCCTTCACAAGGCAATCTTAACTCGGGTGTGTTGATTACACTTGGCAAGGCAGATCGAATGGTTGATAATTTTTTTCCCTGTCGATTAATAACATCGATGAGCCGAATTGCAGCATAGATTGCATCATCAAAACCAAAGTATCGGTCACTAAAAAAAATGTGTCCGCTCATTTCACCTGCCAACGGGGCGTTAACTTCTTTCATCTTGTTCTTGATTAGAGAGTGCCCCGTCTTCCACATAAGGGGCTTGCCACCGAGTGCTGTGATCCTATCAAACAAGCCTTGGCTTGCTTTTACATCGCCAATGATTGTCGAACCAGGTTGTTCCAACAATACATCTTCGGCTAATATTGCTAGGAGTTGATCGCCCCACAATATTTTTCCTAAGTCGTCGATAACTCCGATTCTGTCGCCATCGCCATCAAAGGCAATGCCGAGATCAGCATTTCTTTTTTTAACCCTTGTAATGAGTGTTTCTAGGTTTTTCTCTATGGTTGGATCGGGGTGATGGTTGGGAAAGTTTCCATCAACATCTGTGAACAGTACCTCGTGTTCTCCGGATAAAGATTTGCTAAGTTTGTCGATAACAGGACCAGCGACGCCATTTCCACAATCCCAAACAATTGATAACTTAGTATCTAATCTAAGACCTTCTAATACTCGATGTAGATAGGCGTCCTGAATGTCTAATTGAATTTGTTGACCACCCTCGATAATTTTAGTCCGATTATAAGGGGTTTTGGCCATATCTTTTATATCTTGCCCAAAAAATGGACCATGACCCAGCATCATTTTAAAGCCATTATA
>NZGS01000152.1 GCA_002690995.1 Rhodospirillaceae bacterium | reverse complement strand
CGCCGCATCACCTGCAGCAAAAATATTTGGATGAGATAAGATCTCCAGGGTATCGTTTACTTTTACAAATCCATTTTCATCTACATCAAAACCCGACTCAATTAGCCAAGGTGCCGCGCTTGCAGCTGTCACGAAGAACGTTTCATCAGCATCAAGGTGATCGCCATTGGATAAAATTAGTTTGCCATCGCACGCCTCGGTTGCTTCAACTCCCCGGTGTACAATGACACCGCGCTCATGCAATATCGTATCAAATCTATCTGCAACAGCAGATGGAAAACTCGGCATAATTTGTTCGGATTTACTGACCAAATGATAACTTAGTTCTACTGAGTTACGGCCCAGCTCCTCAAACATTTTTTTTAGCCGAAATTGGATGGAGAGAATCAATTCGACACCTGCGGCACCTGCACCGACAACACAAATTTTACATGGGCTAGTTTGAGCGGCTAGTCGATCCAAAAACCTTTTCCATCGATCAACGAATTGGCTGATGGGTTTTACAGCAACAGCAAATTCAGCTGCACCCGAAATATTCCCAATCTGGGGAGTTGATCCAATATTAATCGATAAGACATCGTATGGCACCGCGGGTCGACTTTTGCAAATAACTGTTTTATTTTTTTTGTCAATTCTTAAAGCTTCATCATGGTACAAACGTGCGCCCGCAAACTGGGCAAGTGGACGCAAGTCGATGTGCACTTCATCGAATTGATAATGGCCTGCAACATAGCCCGGCAACATCCCGGAATATGGAGTGTGCACGTCGCGCGAGATGATAGTTAAACGCACGCCTGGCATCGGTTTCATGCCAAAACTCTTGATTACAGCTACATGGGAGTGTCCACCACCTATGAGAACCAAATCTTTTAAGATGGGTTGTGATGTTGATTGCATAAACCTATGTATCCATCAGCTCGAATTGTGTTGCACTGTACGACTCAAACGTAAACGGTTTCGAATATAGCGAGATAAACTATCAATGCCGATATTTAACGATGCTGTTATTACAATAAAAAATAGTGCTCTATCAAGGCGAATGTCAGCTAACGCACTATCAACATAAAATCCCAAGGTCGCAATACCTAGAATGCCAAGGATTGCAGTCTCACGCATGATTACTTCCCAACGATAAAATAGAAAAGCCAAAAATTGTCCATAAAGCCGAGGGAGGATCTCAAAACCGTATAAATCTATGGCTTTAGCATGATCTGGGCGAAGTGATATTTCGTTGCTATAGCGTCCCATTAAATGACCAATTATTGCGCCGTTGTGAAGTGACAAAGCGACTATAGCGGGTAACATTGATGGACCCCAAAACTGCAAGAAAATATAAGCTAAGATGAACTCTGGGGTTGATCGTATGACAACTAAAAATAGATGACCAATCATACGCCCATATTTACCAAGAAATTTTTCTGATATTAATGGAAAAAATGCAAGGCTCAAAAACCCCGTCACCACCAAAGCAATTTGTGTCAACACAACGGTGGCAATTATACCTGGAAAAGCTTGCGAATTTATAAGAGAGGCAGTCCAGTAAAAAAAATCTATCCAGCTAGAGGCATCTAGAAGACTAGACTCCCGTAACGGAGCAGGAACGATGTCAACAGTTAAAAATCGCGCGATATTACCTACTTGAATATCTGCCCCGCCGCCCAGTAAAAAGGGCGCAAAAATTAAATAAAAACCAATTAATTTAGGCCGCAACCAATAACGGATCGTCGCAATCAAAATATAAAATGTAATTAAAAGAGCCGAAGCCTCTGAATAATTGCCTTCGTTAAAAGCTGTTTCCAAATAGAAGCCTAAGGTCGGTAGGCCAATAAAGCCAAGCACCGCACTCGATCGCAATCCACACTCAAAACGATAAGTGGTGTAATTAACAATATGGATCCAGACCTCAGGCAAACGAACATAAAAAAATGTCGAAATTATACTGCTGCCATAAGGTACGGCCTGTAGGGCATTCGTTTGTGCCTCATCTAATGTCTCCGAGTATACCTTTGCGCAGATGCCAGCATATGGGAGGCCGATGGCAAGTATGCCTGTTATTGGAGTCAGTCCTAACATTTGCAAAAATATTAAAGCCCAGAATAACTCGTGAATAGAGCGTACAAATGAGCATAGAAGTCGCACCACTCTGAAATGAAATATTTGAGCTAACAAGAATCCCGCAATCGCTCCCATAGCAACCCCAATAAATGCAAAAGAGACGGTTTTGAGAAGCGCATCGCCGATCGCACTAGTAGCTAGGAAATCAGGAGCAAAAACACCTGCAATCATTCGATCAATTTCTAACCATGGATCGTGTGTTGTTATTGAAATATCAGCAAAATAAAAACAGAATAATGCAACACCAACAAATATTAAACTTACTCTAACCATGGACGTATTTTGAGGTCGAGATATCACGGGGTCGGGTTTGTAAAAAGATTTGACCATTTTTAATGCTTATATAAAAAATCAAGGTCTTTGCGAGTGAGATTCATCGTTGACTGATCAAAACAAATTGCGCTGTCTTTGATGCCAATAATTCTTGTTGAAAATTTAATTGCTAAATCAACATCATGCATCGCTAGAACGATAGTAGTAAATTTTTCGACTAAAGTTTCCATAATTAAATTAGCCATATGTTTGTCGACAGCTGATACCGGTTCATCACCAATAATAGCATCGCCACCTTGAAAGAGGGCACGGCATATAGCGGTGCGTTGCTGTTGTCCTCCAGAAAGCTCACCAGTTGGCTTAAATAAATTTTCTACTAAACCCAATCGCTCGACTAATGGTTTAATTTTTCCGACTTCACGCCTTTGCGGCCATGCTAAGTTAAGAAGATTATAAACTGATGAATAGCTGTTTAAGCGACCTATATAAATATTATGGAAAACACTTAAATTATTCACTAGCCCCAAATCCTGAGGAATAAGTGCTGCTTTGTTTTTCATTTGGGATTGAAATGCTGATAGCAATGTTGATTTACCAGCACCGCTTTCCCCAACTAACGCCACGCGTTCTCCCGAATTAATTTTCAACGAAATATTTGTGAGAACCGAGCTTTGTTTATAACCCAAGTTTGCGTTTATTAATTGAAACACTATAAAACTTTTTTACTAATCGATTAACTTAATCGCCTTGGCCACATCGAGGATTGGTTGATAGTCGGAGTTGGATGCTGGAACGAAGCTTTTTCTTGGAAAGGAAGCTAGAATTGTTGGATCTTTAATGTTCAGAAGAATCTCCTTGACGCGACTTTTGAAGCCTGCACCCCAGTGCTTATCTACATCACCGCGTATACTCCACTGATAGTTTGGATAGGGTGGTGTCTTCCAAATTATAGAAACTTTTGAAGGGTCGATTTTTCCGGCCTTCATTTCATTTTCCCAAACTTTGGAGTTAACCGCGCCAACTTGATAGGCTCCGGATTGAACTAGCTGAATAGTGCGCGTGTGATTGCCACTATAGCCCACCTTTTTAAATACATCATTAGGAGATTTTTTCAGGTTTTTACGAATGTGAAATTCAGGGATGAGACGCCCTGAAGTTGACCCCTTAGAACCAAAGGTAAAAATCTTTCCTGCGATTTTCATTGGAAACTTATTAGACCTTTTTAATCCAGTGCTATAATGAGCAATAAAATAGTTAAAGAAAGCCTGGTCTTCAAAACCTTGCGCAATGGCTTGAGATCCAGGGACCAATGTTCTAGCACGAACGCCTGACAGCCCTCCAAACCATGCCAATTGGACTTGATCATTTCTAAACGCAGCAACGGCAGCGGCATATGACTTCACAGGAATATATTTGATTGGCACGCCTAATTTTTCTTCCAAATAAATAGCCACTTTATTGAAGCGTTGACGTAACCTACTTTCGTCTTCATCTGGAATAGCAGTGAAAACGAAAGTATCACTAGCCTTTGCTGTTGATAGCGGGCTAGACAATACAAACCAAATTAAGGCTAACATCAAAAAGCTAAAGCTTTTTTTAAGAAGGTTAATTTTAGGGACGTTATTAATCATTGATAGTACCTTAAAGATTGTTTCAGTGAAAATGATGCTTCATCATTCCAAGATTAAAGCGATCGATAGTGAAACGAGAGTATAATGATAACGTATTTTTTATCGAAAGAGTCTAGAAAAGATTGGTATCGTTGTCACTTATTAACTTTGGGATTTACCTCAACGGATGCATAATAAGTTAAAGAGACCTGATCATGTTCTGCAGCAAACTAGTCTATCTTCCCCCAAAAAAAGTATCGGAACTTTGTAATTCACTCGAATAGGTTGAGTTTTTATGAGATCAATTCAAGAAGCAGTGGGATGTAGTGTAGCCTTGCAGCGCATCTTCAAAAAAGTCTTTAAAACAATGACGTTAGAAGAAAATGACATTTGAACGACATTCCTCGATATCACGTTATGCCCCTACATAAAACAAAATCCCCCAATTAAATAATTTCAGCCAAATACTTGCAGGGTTTTTGAGCCATACATTTCGCTGTCTTAACTCTAGCAAAACCAGGAAGCCGATTAACGCGCACTAATAGCTCGACTTTACCACCCATGCACCCTACATTTTAAATAGGTTTAAGTTTACACAGTTGCGAAGATGATAAGATCGAACAAAGCAAGGTTTGTGAGCCGATTAACCAGCAACACGATGGCGCTAGTCTTAGCGGGGGGACGAGGCGAGCGCCTGGGTGTTTTGACAGATTGGCGGACAAAACCGGCAGTACCTTTCGGCGGCAAGTTTAGAATAATCGACTTTACTCTCTCAAATTGCATGCACTCCGGTATCAATAAAGTTTGTGTTTTGACGCAGTACAAATCTCATTCTTTGATACGGCATTTGATAGAAGGGTGGACAAAAATAAATAGTCAGAGAGGAGATTTTCTCGACATTGTTCCTGCTCAACAGTGGACCGGAATGGATACTTGGTATCAAGGAACCGCGGACGCTGTATTCCAATCTCTCGATATTATTGAAAGCCATGCCCCAGATTACGTTATAATCCTAGCCGGCGACCATATTTATAACATGGATTACGGTGAAATGCTTGCCGAGCATGTCAATATGAGAGCGGACTTCTCGGTCGCTTGTATGGAAGTGGATGTCGAAAAAGCAGCAAGCCAATTCGGCGTCATGACCATCAGTGAAAGTGGGCGTATAATTGATTTTGTAGAGAAACCCAGTTCACCTGCGCCACTTCCAGGGAAGAAGAATAAAACCTTAGCAAGTATGGGTATTTACGTGGTATCTCATCGGTACCTTGCGGAGAGATTGCGGGAGGATGCAGTGCACACAGGATCTTCTCACGATTTTGGTCGTGATATAATTCCAGAAGGATTGCAGCGTGGTGATTATTTTCATGCGCACATATTTCAAAACCCGACAAACTTAGACCCGCCGTATTGGCGGGATGTAGGTACAATTGATACTTACTATGAAGCTAATATGGAACTTTTGGAGCGCCAACCTCCACTAGACCTTTATGATCGAGAGTGGCCAACGGTCACATACCAGAGGCAGTTACCTCCATCATTATTTAGGGATGGCGAAGGGGGCTGTATTCTTGAGAATTCGATAATAAGCGGCGGTTGTATTGTTACCAATTCTAATGTTCAGAGGTCAATACTATTCTCTGAGGTTACCGTAAACGAGGGATGCGTTTTGGATGGAGTTCTTGCCCTTGCAGGTTGTAACATTGGAGAGAAAAGCTCGTTACGAAATGTGATCCTGGACAACAGATGTATCATACCTCCAAATACCGTTATTGGGTATGATGAAAAATCAGATAGAGAGGAATACCATGTAACACAAGGTGGAATTGTGGTAGTAAACCGCCAAATGATGGGGCAGGGTTTAAGCTACAATCCTGAGCTTTATCCAAATTATCAATAAAAGCTTCACAGTTCATCAGCTTTATCAGTAGTAAATGGTGCACTAATGCGTGATAGGCCTTGCTCGATGAACTCAAAATTCATTATATCGTATCTCACCAGATTACATTCCTCATTGCTTGCTAAGACTATTTCCCCAAGTATCTCCAAACCGCCCACGATACCGGCATTTCCATTCCAAAATTGCTTAAATCTGTGGCGCGGTACAAAATATAAAGTAACCGTTTTTGAGGTCATCGATCTTGAGGCTATGAAGTTTGCTGTCAATTGTTGTGTTTCAAACTTGCTAGTCCTGGCAAAATTTGTAATCCACGAGGTTGCTTTTTCAACTACTTCGCCCAGCTCACCCATCCATCTAAACACGCAGAGAGGGTAATCCTCTACTAATGTGGTTGTAAAATCGCAGCCAATATCTGAAAACCTTCTCTCCTCCAGAGGAAATTTTGGCAAATCAGGTGCTCTTTGAAAAAACTGAAAATGAAAATGGTCTGGGATAGAAGCGCCCGCTCCAACGCCATTATAAAAACCAACATGATTAGGTAGACGATCCGCTAATTCACAAAGATCAGTTAGCACTAATGCTAAATCTTGATTCTGTTCATCATTCTGGAACAGCCTTAATTCTTGAGTTCTATGAGCAGTTGAAGCTATAACTACATGATTGGGCAAAAGGGGAAATGGGTTCATAAAAGCGATATAGTCACTAATACCTAAATTAATCTCAAAACCTATCTGCCTTTCCTCCTGTTGCCATTTTATGTTTTCTCTGCAAAGAAAACAGCCATTATTTATATTCGGATGCTCGCCTGCCAAGGCCAAAATGCCAGATCCATCATGACGCTTTGCTCGTTTAGGGTTTATTTGGGCTCTCAGACTATACGATTTGTTGTTTGGATCTTGAAATACTATGCGTTTGATTTTTTTCAGATCGTCTTTTATGAAGCCGGTTTCACGTTGGTGATTTTCTAGCTCGAAGAGAGCGGATGCAAGTCCATAATTATCCTCTGCCGATTGGCGTAATTTTTTATTGAGGTTTGCCCATTTAGTCTCATAGTTCATAGATCATCTGCCGAACTATATCCTTTAAGTTGTCAATTTCTTTTTTGTTCATTAAAACGCTAGTGTATGTAACAAAAATAATGTTTCAAATAGTCGTAAAACAAAGTCAATCTTTTTTGGAAAGACACGAGTAAATATGTTGGGTGATAAAATATTTATTGAAGCGCACCACAGGAATGCCGCAAATACAATCTCAACGTTTGTGCTGAGTAAATTAAATCGAGACAAATCAAAAAAAGCAATCTGTGTTGCTGGTGAATCAGGTAGTGGCAAATCTGAGATTGCAACAGAAATCTCTTTGATTTTAAAAAAAAATGAAGTGTCTAGTGTCATATTACGGCAAGATGACTATTTTGTTTATCCCCCTAAAATCAATGATTTGAAGCGTCGCGAAGATTTAGGCTGGCGTGGTGTAAAAGAGGTAAAACTCGAATTACTTAACACCCACGTAAACTCCTTTCAAAAAGGATTAAAATATATACTCGTCCCGTCAATTGAATACGACTCCACATCTATAAATTTAAGAAAGTTGTTCTTCAACGATATTAAAGTATTGATTGTAGAGGGCACTTACACGTCGTTGTTGAACAATATAGATCATCGTATATTTATCGCGCGTGACTTTAATCAAACCCTTAAACACCGGTTGAAGCGAAACCGAGGCGCATCTGAACTTGATGACTTTACAAACGAAGTATTGAAAAAGGAGCATGAAATTATCTCAAAACATAAACGTTTAGCTGATATTATAATTGATTGTAACTACGCGGTTGATTTAGACCCCAAAAAGAATTGTTGATTAATTTCGTGCACATTGTTTTTTTAAACCCACAAGGTAACTTTGATCCCAAGGATAGTTATTTAACAGAGCATCCAGATTTTGGTGGTCAACTTGTTTATGTTAAGGAATTAGCGCAGGCCCTCGCAACTAACGGTCATAAAGTTGACATCGTCACAAGAAAAATCATCGACTCAGATTGGCCCGAGTTTTCAGCCAATCAAGATATTTATCCTGGTACAGAACAAAACCTACGAATTCTTCGTTTTCCTTGCGGTGGAAATAAATTCTTAAGTAAGGAAGAATTGTGGCCACATTTATCAGAATTTGCTGATGAAATTTTGAGGTTCTATGGAAAATCTCTTCCAGACTTTTTCACAGCCCATTACGCAGATGGTGGTTATACAGCAGCCTTACTCAAGCAGCGTACTCGTACTCCTTTTTCGTTCACTGGTCACTCACTTGGGGCGCAAAAACTTGATAAATTAATTGAAAGTGGTGGATGTTGGCGTGACTTAGACATTCGGTTTAAGTTCTCGCAACGTATAGCAGCGGAACGTGTTAGTATAAAGTATGCTGACAAAATCTTTGTATCTACTTTACAAGAACGAGATGAGCAGTACAGGCATCCGCTTTATTCAGGCGCCTCCAACTCTGATAAAAGTATAAAATTTAGTGTAAGCCCGCCAGGGGTGAATCGAAAGATTTTTAATTCCGTTGCCAATCAGCTAGATTTTTCAATTAAACCAAAATTGGATTTAACGTTTGGTAGAAGTAGTAGCCAAGCTATAATTGTATCAAGTCGACTGGATCAGAAAAAGAACATTATTGGTATTGTCAAAGCGTTCCTAGAACGACGGCCATCGTTAGATAGGGTTCAGCTTGTCCTTTGTATACGTGGTATTGAAGAGCCAAGAGTAGATATTGCAAAGCTCAGCAAGGACGAGCAGTTTGTATTAAACGAAATATTGGACACAATAGGACGCGACTTAATTGGCAACAATGTTCATTTTCTAAACGTTACCTCGCAATTAGAGTTAGCAGCTACCTTTCGTTATTTTGCCGATCGAGGCTCAATATTTGCGCTTACATCTTTTTATGAACCCTTTGGCCTAGCTCCAATCGAAGCTGCTGCAGCAGGCCTAGCACCAGTCGTGACGAAAAATGGCGGTCCATCAGAAATTTTTTCAGATGGTTCTGGGATCCTTGTTGACCCTACGTCTTTGCAGAGTATTGGAGATGGTTTAATAGACGGCTTGAACCGTGCTAGGTATTTGTCTAAGGCTGCTTTAGAACGGGTAGAAACAAAATATACCTGGCAGCAAACTGCTACGAACTACGAGGCGGCTATACGAGAAGTTCTGGATACCAAACAACGGGAGTTACCAATATACTCCGACATATTTAATGACAACAAGTACATAGCGGATTATCTATCATCTAGGTCGTAACTTTGGGTATGATGAAAGAGCAACTATGGGGGCAGGGGATTTGAACGCTGCAACCGACTTAACAGAAAATCAGCAATCAGTTAATTGGGTACGGAACTCACCACGCCATAATGACATAGTTGTTTGCAAACAATGACTTATAGACGCTTCTTTATAGGTCGCAGCGGGTTTGGTGTCCGTCTCAATTTCCGTATAGCATATTGAAATTAAACAGTAATAATGGTTATATTCTTTAAAGTCCCATCATTTGTCCCATCGCTTGGACGTTGTTTACACCAAAAGAAGCACTATGCCATTGTCCTTGACTGAGGAAAGACTAGGCAGATAAAGGCCTAACCGCAATAGCCAAGTTTTTGCATCATCTCGCCTTGCGTTTGCTCTAAACGTTTTCGTTGAGAGGAGTTTAAATGACACTCCCAATTGTTAGTAACACCGTTTCGAAAAAAGTTTTCATCAGCTGTAGGAGGTTTCTCTACGAAACCTAATTGCTTTTCTTGTTTTGATAGTTCGTTAAAAGAAGAAAACCTGATAGCTCTCCTAAGACGCTCTGAGTCCAACTCAAATCCTAATTCAGAAATAATCCGGCCAAAATGTTTATCGGGATTATTCGATAAATCCTCATATTTTACGCATATCGTTGGAAGGTTATTATTTTCCAACCAACTGGAAACATGATCACTCCACTTTCCTATGCGACAAAACAAACCACGGGGGCGCAATGTATTAGACGTATCGTTTAGTTCTTCTATCGAAGTATCAATAGTCTTTCCATAGTATGAAGAATAGGACACAGCAAGATCTAATGGGTTTCTAACGATATAAATTACCCCTGCTGTTACTTCAGCATTTATTTGGGGGACATCTCCTATTTCTATGTTCTGGGAATGTGTTTTTACAAACAAATCGACTTCAAAACTATCAGCAAGCGCTCTTTGAGCCATAGGTCGCAGCCGAATAGGGTCAAATGTATCAAATTTTGTAACGGGCTTGTTAGCCGCCTTTTCATAGAATGCCAGTCTCATGTCGTCTAAGGTGAAATTACTTAATTCATTTATTGGAAATGGCTTGTCAGTATTGGAAATATAATTAGCTAGAAATGCTCTAACCCAAGTGTTTCCAGACTTAGGATAGCTAGCTAGCCAGATAATCTTGCCCATTGCGTTTGGAATTATTTCATAAGTAAGTTTGGTAAGTATTTATAGACCTAACCTTCTTATCGATGAAAATGCAAAATTATGCTAACGTTATTAATGCATTACTAAAGTGCATTTTCTGCACTGCGTTATCGTTTTATGACAAATTACTTTTTCTTTAACTTTAAGCGCTGCCGTCGAAGCGTATTACTATTCACTGGTGTGAGGAATGTGGGATTTTTTCAGCATTCCAATTCAAATACCAAACAAACATTCTAACGCGTCTAGGATTTCAAAAAGTAGGGCATACGATGCCTGTTCAATTTGCCCGCCCATAGGGTTTGGGACACGAACCCAAAGTTGTGTATTTTAAGCAGTGTTGTGAGACGTACTTAACTGTACTAGGCTTTATGCTAATTTCGTTACGATGTCCCGTAGTTATTCAAATATTTGGAGTGAATGTTATGGCGTTATATATGATGCAAATTAAATATACTAGAGAAGCAATTAAAGACATTGCCGAAAGTGGCAGCAACCGTGAAGACGCTGTTAGGCCGTTAATTGAGAAATGTGGTGGGAAACTTATAAACTTCTATGGGCTTGTCGGACAAGAATACAATATTGTCCTAATTGTGGAATTTAATGATCTTCCGAATTATTTAGGGATGGCCCTCTCCGGGATATTAGGAGGGGCAATAGCAGACTGGAAGACTGTTCAGTTGTTTACGGCGGAAGAAATGGTAGCGGCAACTGAAACCTATAGAGCCACAAAAGAGGTTTATTCGCCACCCCCTTCAAAATAGCCGCATCTTGCCTTTCGAAAGAAAGAGTTAGTGAAATTTTAACTAGATTAGTGCGTTTTTTATTTCAGCGTAGAGCCGCCTTAACCGCATGCAAGCACATCTACCATACCGTTTTTATAAATTTAAAACTTTAAAAATTAAATGTGTTAGTTAGTCTGAATAAAACGTTACGATTTTGAGGTGGAATGACAGATGAATGACACATGGGCACCTAATAAAGAAGAGTATGATGCTATTGAAAAAATCGCTAACAGTGCCGACGACGGTCCTATTTTAATGATAAATATCAACAAATACCATGCTAGCGCCGGCTTTCCAAATGGTAAACCTTATACAGACTGGATGAAAGTTTTACCAAAAATGGTAGAAGAAGTTGGAGGAAAATTATTGTGGCAAGTACCAAGCTTAGGACAACCAGTAGGGCAACAGGCTGCAGACGAAATATTAGGTGCTTGGTATCCCTCTCACAAAGCGTTTTTATCCCTTAAAGAGCAACCATCTGCGGCCGAGAGTTTTCGACTTCGTGAATTATGTGTTTCTGAAGCTGTAGTGCACAGGTGTCCGGAGAATATTATTCCAAAAAAGTAAGTCTCGCGGACAAGTAATGGCTTCGCAAAAGTAGGGATGAGGCCATAGCGGCATTAAAGGATGGTTGTCGTATCCAACCATTTATCGTCTTAACTTGTTTTCTAGTTGGGGCCATTAATACTATGTTAGCTTAGCAAGGTCTGATGGATCACAGCGGTAGACTGCCGCCCAATCGATAATTTGATTTCTTAGCTCACCATTTCGTTTGAATAAGTCAAGGCTCGTCATATCTAAAAATGACTGATGAGATGGATACCAAAAACCAATTATTGCATCTAGCTGTTCTGATATACCATTTGATAATCGTTGGCCGCGGACGGGCAGTACGAAGAGAAGTTTACCCTCCGAAGCGTCCAGCATTTGTTTGTTTACTTTTCGCCATTCTGTGTAGCCGTTTCCATTTGGGTATTCGCCAACGATATAGCGATTTAAGTTTAGCATTAATAACGGTTCATCGTTTCCCGATGCCGCTATTTGTTTCATTTTTTCAAGGTCAGCATCATTTCTTTTATCCATTCGTATCCTCATCAAGTGTAATTTAGTAATAAGTCGACGATGCCATAAAAACCCAAGACTCTATTATGTTGAAATTAATATTTATCTTTATCTTTATCTTTATCTTTTGGGTAATGTTGGTGGGTTTCTCCCGTCACATCGATGTACAATTGCGTATTCTATAATTTCTTTTCTAATGGCGAAATTTTCTTCGCGGTATGGGGCATCTTTCATACTTAGAAATGCCTGATGGGATGGATACCAGTATGCTAGGATTTCGCTCAATGCCTGACATATACCATTATATAATATTTGTCCCTGCACTGGCATAGACCAAATGATTTCTCCATCTCCGTACTCTATCATTTTTTGGTTTATTGCACGCCACTCTTTGTAAAGCTCACCATCTGGAAATTCTGCTTTCGCTGTATACAGGTTTTGATTGATCATCAATACGGGGTGGTCATCTGTTTTAGCGATTTCCTCCATAATGGCTCTATCCGATATGTTAATTATATCACTCATGTTGTTTGTCAAAACGCTCATTATTAGTCTCCACTGAAAGCATTAGCCAAAAGAACATGCAATTTAGCTTCAATGTCAGCAGGCGGCTATCGATTTGTCCTTAAATCCAACTACGTCTTTCCTCTCTAAGCGAACCTTCTTTATACTTTATTCCAAATGTTGCTATCTTACACGGGAGGATTTTCATGGATCTTTTAGAAATTGGAGCAATTGCTCAGGTGTTAGGGGCCGTTGCTATTTTATTATCGCTTATCTTTGTAATTATAGAGCTGAGGAAAAATCTGAAACAAAATAACATCGGCAATTCGTTAGTTCGAGCAATAGAACGTGAAAAATTTAATTACATGCAAATGGAGGAGAGCATGGCAAAATTAATAGCTCGAGCGAAATCATCCTATAAAAATTTGGAAAGTCATGAAAAAGTTCAGTTTGATGCGTTTGTGTTGCAGAAAATATCCATTCAAGTTCGGGGGTACAGGTTTGCAGAGGAGTCGGCTTTTAAATTTGGGACAAGTCGCTTGAGAGACAGGGTCAAGATAAATACAAGTGAATTCTTTGCTAGCACGGGTGTCCGCGAATGCTATGACAGTTTACTCGAAAGAAACCTGATCGATGATCAACCACTTCTTTGCGAAATTGTCGATGATTTAACTTAAGCTTATTAAGAATCTGTCTTAACTTTTTCGAGGAACGCGAGTGTTTTCTTACACCTTTCGTCTTCATAAAAATGTTTTAAGCAGATTTGAATAGTCTCTTTTGTCAAACTGTCACTGGAAAGGTCCTCAAATAGTGTCAGAGAGGATCTTAACTTTTCATCATCAACCTTGCTGTCTAGAATTTCGAGGCAAGTTTTGTGTTTGTTTTGAAGAATTGCTTCGAGGCATTGTTTGTAATTTGAACCTAGATAATTGTGATTAATGAAAGCACTCGCCTCAGCTATGCTACCGATAGCATAATACGTTCCCATATAGCTCTGGCTTAGGCCGTTTATTATCGGATAGATAAACCACATCCAATGTGATTGCTTTTTACCTTTTCGCAGTTCGGTCAACACATCGGCTATCGTTGCTTCGTGCGCTTCAACGAAATGTTTTACGTAGAAATCAGTCATGATGACAATGGATCAAATGTTCGGTTTTCGTTTATATCCAGTAGATATTCAAGTTTGCGTAATTTAAAGTAAATTACACGATATGCTTATGTCAGACGCGAACAAAGGACTTTCTGGACGAAAAAGAAGATTAGGGGCCATGCGAGGAATTATCAGCCTAGCGGTAATCTTCCTCATAGCTCTATCGGCTCAAGCAAGTGTTAGCACATATATTGAGTGCTCCGCTGAAGGCTCCATCTAATACCCTACCGACATTCGGTATGGTAGCGGAGAAAGTTCCTCTTTAATTTCGATGCTGACAATGGATCAAAAACAGTAAGGAGAAAAAACATGGAAAAACGAACNGGNGNATGCGCGTGTNGTGCCATTCGCTANGAGGTTACTGNGGAACCATTTCTGGTACACAACTGTCATTGTAAAAGCTGCCAGCGCCTNACCGGCACTGCGTTTAAGATGGGCAGTTATTGGTCGGAAGAGTCTGTGAGAGTGGTATCTGGCGACATGACAACTTACTCACGCAAAGCAGACTTTGGGCGCACTGTTGAAACGAAATTTTGCAAGTTTTGCGGGACGACTGTTTTTACGTTTGCAGAAGCACAACCAGGGCGTGTGGGGATTGGTGTAGGCACATTTGATGACACTTCGTGGGTTACTAAACCCAACAATATCTTCTGCAATTTTAAGCAAAAATGGCAACCACTGCCCGACGGCGCACTAAAGAAAAGTGAAGGTTATTCGAGCGACGACTACATCTAGGGATTTTTAGTCGTGTTGACACTGACGGCCAAACATTTTTTATATGACAATGATTTTTGGTGAATGCGGAAGTGGCGGATGGGGTGTCTGTCTAATCTTCTCCGTAACCTGCTGAAATATATTATAAAAAATTCAGCAATATTTTCCGATGTACCAACCAATGTACCAAAAACATTACATAGGTTGCCTGTCCCGGTTTCCCGCACTAAGGGTTTGAGACACCGGAACATGGAACTAAAGTAATGCGTTTTTAGCAGTATTGTGAGATTGACGTAAATCCATGCATCGGGGCTAATACGTTTACGATCTCGTTTGTTGTTTCTTAATTTCAGAGGATAAAAAATGTCAAAAGGTTATGTTGTAGCTTTATTAAAGCTCACCAATAAAGAGCATTTTGTTAATGATTATGCCACGAAAGTTCCAGCTATAATTGAGGAATTTGGCGGCCGGATTGTTGCGCGCACACCAAATGCACATTTTCGGGAAGGAAAAGAGTTTTCGCTTCACGTCGTTGTTGAGTTCGATGATTTCGAAAAAGGTAAAGAAATGATGAATTCTGAGAAATTTAAAACTATTCAAGAGTTTCGACGTGCAAACACCGATGAAGACAATAGCTCTTTTATGCTTTTGGAGGGGGGCGATACAATATCATGATCATTCATTGCCACTCTCATTTTTAGTGTGATGCGTTTTTTGTTTCACCGTAGAGCTGACTTAACTGTATGCAGAGCCGAGCGAAACAATTAAGTATCGTGTTGCTTATACATTTCCTCTCCATGTGAGTAGGGTGCGTTACAGCTCAGAGTTTCTCCCCAGTTTACTCTGGACGCACCCTAGCCTCCCACAGCTTATCCAAACTAGGTATATCTTATACATGATGTAAGTGTATCGTATTTATGATGAGCAACGCTCTGAAATGTGAGGGAAGAAAAGGCTGGTAACATAAACAGGGAGGAATAGTGCACCAGCCTTTCAATATCTTACGCCTGATGCTTTAATTTGGATCACCGATTAGTTATCCACCGTTTATGCCGAACACCCGCCCAGTACTTTTTAGGGTCGATAGACGCAGCAAAGGCGATATACTCTTGTACTTGTCGGCTTGCGTCCTCAGCTACGCCCTGATGCCTTTTATATGCATCGAGAGCGGCCATAAACGCGGGCATGTGGAGCTCACCGTTCTGTCGGACCTTCTGATGGTAAGTTTAAATGATAAAAGCTAAGCTAATAAGTCAACACCGCTTTTAACCTTAGTCTTGTGACTATCTCAATATTTCATAAACATAGAATGAAGTAATTAGAACGCGGTTTTATGTTGTTTCACCAGTGAAAGTAACGAATATGAATAATATAAACTTTGTAGAATTAGCACAATTAATAAGCAGTTTAGCAATGGTCGTTTCTGTTATTTACCTAGCCAAGCAAATTTCTGAAGAGAAGATAGCCAAAAAAATGGAGTTTGGGTTCAACCTAACCGATCGACTTTATCAGCGATATTTTCAATCTACCCAAAACGAGAATTTCACTAAATTTCTTTCTCAGGATTGGAGTAAAGAAAACTTTGATGACCACGAATATTGGCGAATGATGTTGTGGTACAATACATGCCTGGTCGATCTTTTCGATTGCTATGATCAATGGGAGAGCGGGGTTATTCAAAAGCACCACCTAGATATGCGTATGAGAACTATGGCTTCCGCTTTTCTAAAAACGCGTATTGGTCTGAATTGCTGGAATTTTTGGAAACAGAGCAGAAACCAAAATTTTATTGATTGGTTTGAATTGGAAGTTTTTGGAGGAAAACCTGACGATGATAATTATGATGTAAACATTACAAATGTTTTCAGGTAGTGGCAGAACTATCGGAGACTTTCAATTTTGAATTACTTCAATAGTTTCTAAAACACGGAACAGATGCTGGGTCACCTATGTTTTTCGAGATGCGAACCTTTTCATGTTTACCATTAGACTTTCCAAAACTCCTTAAACTCAAGCTAGAAGTTGGCGATGTATTACGTGGTAGTTCATATGGAAAAAATTATGGAGCTTGGATAAGCGAATTTGGCCGATTAAATCAGATATGGGAGCTTTGGGCTTACGACAGCTTAGCCGATTATGAATATTTCAATAGTAAGTTATTGATTAACAAAGAATGGATAAATGAATATTGTAATTTGGCTACGAACTTGATTACCGACCAAAATATTAGGCTTATGAAATCTCAACTTGATTTAACGACGCCAATTACGAAAGGAAATATCTTTGAATATCGGTATTATTCTTTAAGGAATGGTATGAGAAAAAAATGGATAGATTTACTTAAAGACGTACTACCAGTTCGCAAGACTTACTCAGAGTTAGTTGGGTTATGGAGCACCATCACACCACAACCAAATGAAGTATCTCACCTTTGGCGATATACTGACCTCAACTCTCGTCAAAAAATTAGAGCAGAACTTGCATGCGATGAAAATTGGGTAAATTTCCAACGAAAAGGTCGACCTTTATTGCGTGAGCTGAACAGCGTAATTCTACGGCCAACCAGTCTGTAATCAGTTGGATAAACGAAAATGATAAGGATGCAGGGGACATAGCTTTAAAGCTATTTTATTATTTTCTCAAAGGTCTTCTATGTTAACCGACTGAAGGGATAGCCCCTGTTGTATCCATCTCTTGGGGCCGAGTAATACGGCCAACGCGATGTACTCTTGCACTCAACAGCTTGCATCTTTAGACCCGTTCTCATGCCTTTTGTAGGCGTCTAACACGGCAATATATGAGAGTACGTAAAGTTGACTGTCCTGTCCGACCTTCTTGTAAGCACTGACCGTTTCCTTGAAACCTTGCGAGTGTATATCGTCGTATCCAACCATGTCATTCCTCTCTGAGCGAACTTTCTTTCTAGTCATATTGTCGATGTGAAATCTACGGAGGAACATATGGTGCCTTTACAAGGTAACGAGAGCCAAATTGCTGAAGGGATAGTAAAAGGTTTCTTTGAAGCTTTGAATGAAAATAATATTGGTAAGTGTAAAGAGACGATACACTTCCCACATTTTAGGGTCCTGAAAACAGGGGAACTAGTCGTATTTGAAGATGCCGATAAGCTTATGGAGTGGTTCTATGGAAAGACGAATTCTGATGATTGGCATCATTCAACCCTAGACAAAATAGAAACGACAATTATCACCTCGGTAAAATTACATACAGTCATGCACCTGACACGTTATAGAGAGGACGATACGATTATAGGTCATTACCAAGCATTATATATTATCACTTATGACGATGATCGCTGGGCTGTAAAAGGCGGGTCTGGTGATGGCTGAAAGCGCAAAAGCTTAAACAGCTATTTCTATCTCTTTCACAAAATAGTTTTCGTTGATTAAATCTCTTTTTTCCAAATCCTTATAACATTCTTGTATTCCCTGATAACTTAGGAAATCTTCGGCGTTCGTCTTTATTCTATGTTTTAAATGCTGAGTTGGTTGTCCATAAGTCGATGCCGCGGCTATCGCATAACCACGTGAATAAATAGCCAACTTTTGCAGGACATAAGACTCTAAACGTATTTTTTCATTCTCATCGAGGTCAACGTATGACTTTCTTCCTTTAACTATCAAGTTTGCCATACTTTCATCCATTTGCTGGTAGTGCATTTTTTCAACTTCAATCGATCGAGCAAGAGTATTTGACAAAAGATGTTGTTGAAGAGTCTTTCTAAGTTCAATTAATACGAGGATTAATGAAACAATAATTGCTATAGCTCCAGCTATTTGTGCTAAAGCACCAAGCTCTAATAAATTCATAAGTTGCTCCGTATATTTTTTTATGAGATTACGAGTATAGACTCGAAAAGATTTTTGGTGGCAAAAACAATTAGCACATAACAAAACGTAAATTTAGCAGCCCGTATATCTTCATGGCCGTTGCTACCTCTATAAAGTC
>NZGS01000151.1 GCA_002690995.1 Rhodospirillaceae bacterium | reverse complement strand
AACGCTCGTGCGAAACAACACGACGGTATCCATGTCTCTTTGCATATAAGCGATTCATTAACACAGTATTTGGAAATTTATGCAATCTGTCACTCCACGTTAACATAACAATACTTTTGTTATGAAATGTATTACCGATTGCCTGTTTCGTTATATTCATGAGAAGCACGGTAGTTTTTCTACAGGTAACTTTATGACTTTACAATATACAACTGTTTACAACTAAAATGATGAAAACAAGTAGCGCAAATTTTACCGAGCAATAGGCAATTAATTATAATTAAAAGTGTTTTGGGACGTTTTTTGAACGCTTGCATCCAGCCGCATTGTTCTAAATACAGATTTAGCTTAAGTTAAATTCTTAAGATTTCTTAAGGTTATTGTGATGGCGTTAAAAAGAGATATTTCAGGACGAGCTGAAAAAAGTGAAGATCAAAAGCTTCAATATTACAAAGCAGGCAGAAATAAAGCTTTAAACCTCGGCAATAGAGGGCCAATTAAATTTAATCCCGATGGAAGCCTCGCAAAACAAATCTTAGATGCGTATTCAGAATTTGGTTTTTATGTTTTTGAAAACGTTATACAAACTAGGGAACTCAAAGACTTGGAAAACGGAGTTGCATCGATATTGAAACGGCTTCCTGTTTCCGAGGACTCGACTTTCGATAATAATGGTAATCCTGCTATAGGAACAAACTGCAAGGCCCCCACACTTTTTTGGTCCAAGCCACTTGGCGACCCGTTCGGAGGCACCAAGCTCGCAAACGGCCGGCACCCTGTAAAAATGAACGAACCCCAACCCAGCAAAAACTCACCTGAGAAAATTGTTTATCTCATACTTGGGACACTACAATTCTCGGATGAATTTTTGAGGACCTACGCGCATCCAGAACTATTAAAAGTTGCAGAACAAATAAATGGTGAGGACTTTGTCCCTTTCACGGACGCATTATTCATAAAAGAACCTGGAATGGGTGCATCTGTGGCGTGGCATAGGGACGGAACGACACATTGGGATAGCCCTAATTTTGACGAGCGAACCCATGGATTCAACTTTATGATCCAACTATACGGCTGCACTGAGGAAAATGGCGTATGGGTTGTTCCTGGCACACACAAAAAACGTTACGTCGACATTGCTAAAATGGTAAGCGATGCTGGAAGCGAGAGGGTTGAAGACGCGGTTCCAATGATTTGTAATCCTGGTGATGTCGTTATCAGCAACAGGCAAGTCGTTCATGGTTCTTTCTCCAACACAAGCAGCGATTGGAGGATAACAATCAATCAAGGATTTCACCGCCGCAAATCCGTATTGGGGGTTAAAGGTGGTGGGCTTCACGGAGAACCTGCTGTTTATGATGCAGAAAGAATAATTGAACGCTCAAAGATTATTAAGTTGGCGATTGAGGCGCGAAAGCAACGGTTTCCTGAAGAGAAGGCATTTGAGTATAAACCTCTCAGTACTTCAACGGAAGAATTCACCTGGGACGCAGCAGCGAAAAGAAGTTTACACGACTATAACCTTTTAGATTTAAGTATTTAAGTCATTGAAATAACAGAGTTTAAGAGAAGGAATTTTTATGAAAGTTCACCATGCACCAAATAGTAGGTCGGTTAGAGCTTTATGGTTACTAAACGAACTTAAAGTACCCTACGATTTGAAGATCTATCCTTTGGGGGACAAAAGCATGAGGACGCCTGAATACCTAAAAATTCATCCTCTCGGCCGTGTGCCGGCTTTGGAAGACAAGGGTGTCACAATTTTTGAATCAGGAGCAATAACTCAATATGTTCTCTCAAAATATGGAAACGGTAGGCTCTTACCGACTACTGACTCCCCCGAATATCCAGTGTACCTCCAATGGCTGCACTATGCTGAAGGTATGATAATGCCACAAGTTAATATAATCGTCGTAGAGACAATATTTTTACCCGAAGAACGTAGGAACCAAACCAACGTTGATAGAGCCACAAAATTGTTAAGCCGGATGTTGACTGCTATCGATCTCCACATGGAAAACAGGGAATTTTTGGCAGGTGAATTTTCTGGCGCTGACATCATGACTGGCCATGCTTGTATTGTATCAGGCAGGCTAGGAGCAGACATTAGCGACAAAAATAATGTAAAAGCTTACATCGATCGGCTTGAAAAGAGACCCGCTTTAAAAAAAGCTTGGGCAACTAAATAGGAAGTGCTTTAAATCGGGGGATCATTTTCCAAAACCTCTTTTAATTTTGCTGTATCCACTTTTATTTCAACCCCCGCTCTCTCCTGCTGGAGCTTTAACGGACTTCGTGAATCTAATTGGCCCCAACCCCGGTTAAGTGCTTCTGTCATTTCTTCCAGCGCCATATTTGATAAACGCATTGGAACCCCAACTTCTTTTGCCAACGCCGTTGCGAGTGACACATCCTTATGAGCTAATTTCAATGCAAAGGCGGGTGGTTCATAGTTGTCAGGCAAAAACTGTTCCGATAAACCGTCGAATGTTCGTCGACGCCCTAATGCACCTTGTCTGATCGCGTCCCAAAGTGCTAGTGGCTCGACGCCGGCCTTAACGCCCATGGTAAAAACCTCTCCTATTGCCGTTTGTATTGTGTATCCGGCACAGTTGTGTACAAGCTTCGCTACAGAACCAGCACCACTAGGTCCTATAAAAGCTATCTGATCACCCATCGTTTCCAAAATCGATTTATACTTTTCAAATATTTCGCGATCTCCACCAATCCATAACGCAAGTTTTCCGGAAGCCGCACCAGTAGGGCCTCCGCTAACAGGAGCGTCAAAAAAATAACAACCTTTATCATTAAACGTGCTGTTAACTTCTCGCACTACTGTCGGAGAGTTTGTCGACAAATCGAAAACGGCTGCGCCTTTCCTTAATCCTTCAATTAGACCGTTATGACCAATGGCTACATTTTTTACTTCTAAAGGTCCGGGAAGTGATAAAAAAATTACCTCACATTTCTCAGCTACCTCCACTGGAGAATTTACCCATAAAGCAGCTTGAGATAAAAATGGTTCAGCAACCTTGGGAAGAACATCGTTAATTACAAGGCTATGGCCTCCAGCCATAAGGTTAGATGCCATTCCTCCACCCATGGTGCCAAGTCCAATGAAACCGACCTTCATTATTAGTTCCACTTCCTAATATCTTTATGAAATTATTTATTATAAGAAAAATTTTACATTACGTCACTTTGTGCTAACGAAGGAATTTCGTAACCAAGCTAATTGAGCTTAGAGATAACAATACATAGCGGCATTTATAATAATGATTTTAACAACACATCCGTTACCGCTGCGAGCACGATGATACACTAAGTGTAATAGCACCAAACTTCTTAAAGCTTTAAAGGAAAACCTAACGTTATTTAGACGTTTTCGTAACTCTTCTATTTACGTTTGCGCGCCGTTTTGGAAGTGCAAAAAAAGTAACTATAGCATTCTTTATATTTGAAAATATATCTGCGTCACCTGTGTCATCACTTTCACTTTTACTATTGATTTTTTTCACAGCTTCTATTCCTTGCTGACGTTTGGCCAAGATAGATGACAAAGCGTTAAGCACATCTGGATTATTTTTTATAATTTTCGCGAAGGTTGGTTTCTTTATTTCAAAAACAACCACCGGCCGAGTTGCCGAAACCGTAGCAGTTCTCTGGGCGCCAGTAAGAAGAGACATCTCGCCAAATACTTCGCTGACAGTAAGTGTTGCAAGAACTGATGATGTGTTACCTGGATTCTCTAGAGCAACTTTCACAACACCTTCAACAATTATAAACATTGAGGCTCCGATCTCGCCTTGCTGAACAATAATCTCACCAATGTCAAAGGTTCGTTTTTGTGCTTCTTTTGCCAAAAGTTTAAAATCCCTATGTTTAAGGGATGCAAATAAAGAGAGTCTCCTAAACCATATTTCTTTGTTTTGGGCTTCAAGATAGATATTATTCTCTTGGTAGTTATCAAAAATATAGTTTGAGTAGTCTTGGCTATAATCCTGAACAAGAGCTAAGTTGGCATCCGGCTTTAGATTCTGAAGAAGATTGCCAGAAGTCATAGTAATACCAGCTCTTGTAAAAACGTAATTGATCGAGAGCATGACAGAACTTCGATTATCGAAAAGATACGTTCTGTCAATGGAATCAAAGGCTATCAAGAACTCTAAGCCGTTCTCTTTTGCCCCGTTAAACCAAACTCCTGTAAATTCAAAAAAAGACGTCCTACCATCTTTTGGTCGCGCTTTTGCCAATGCATCCCTCAGCAATTCAATTACAGAATGTGGCTCATGCCGCGGATGAACGAAAATGGAATCATAAGTCAAAAATCCACCAGCGCAAAAATCTTTGTCATTTTTATTAAGATTGAAAACCGTAGATTGCGCCAGTTTTTCATTTGGCACAAATATTTCGGTGTTGTCGTATGCCCTTAATCTTGTTGTTCGCCATGATATATCTTTTACCTGCCCAACTTGACCGTCGAAAGTTATCCAATCATCCATTTCAAAGGGTTTTTCCATGGTAAGAAAAA
Organism: Rhodospirillaceae bacterium; assembly: GCA_002690995.1. Classification (GTDB taxonomy): domain Bacteria; phylum Pseudomonadota; class Alphaproteobacteria; order Thalassobaculales; family Thalassobaculaceae. The sequence continues at coordinate 17,128 of NZGS01000151.1, read as the reverse complement.
TACCTGACGTAATGTTACTGAGATTGCCTTGCAAAGCTAAGCCAAGTATGGCCGTCAAAAGTCCTGATGTTGCTAAGGCACCTGTAAGTGGCAAGTCAAAGCCATAGGACAGAAAAAGCAAAATAGGAATAATCAAACTTAATCCGCTAACGATAAAACGAACTAAATCCGGAAAATATCTTGCCTCACTGCCTGACGACTTAGGCCGATCAGCGGTCTCGAATAGTAAAAAAAGTAATATAAAAGGGATGAATATCTTATAAGCAAGATATGGCAGCGTAGTATTTTTCAAAAAGGCATATGTTTTGGTCTGCAGATCAATGCCTATGTTGTTAATTGAAAATAAAGACAACAGGCACAAGTAAATAGCAAGAACGAGAATGATCGCTGTATAGCACATTGATTTTGGAGCGGACTTTTTTATTCTGGACTGAATAAAAATTGTGGCAAGAATCAGTGCTAGTGTTGCAGAAACGACTATCCAATAAACTTTTTCAAATTGAACGTATGAAATTAGAGAAAGTGTTAGTACAACAATTAGAGCCCTGAATATAACATTTAAAGATAGAATGAACAAAAATTTAACCTTTATTCAGTAATTAGCTTACATCCCAAACCTAAATAGGCGAAGACCAGCGACGTCTAGAGCTAATAGTAATTGAGGTCTTAAAAGCTCTTTTCAAACCGTTCTTTTTTCTCAAAAGTTATATCCCACACACACAAAACTTGTAAGAAGAAATTGCAGAAGAAAGTTGTCAGTTTTTAAATAACTTCGTCATCTTACTTCCTCTGCAAAGCTCTCTGACGTGAATTGCAATCAAATAAGGAAAATCCCGTAAAAAATAGAGAAGTTTATTTTTTATAAAAGTCTTGCAGCAAATTTTGCCACTAGTAATTGCCAACTAACTGTTCGGTCTTTTGGACACCACGTATTTTTGCGTACCTTCCAATACGAGCTCCTTTCTCTGATTGTGTACTCTAGAAGTAACTACAACAACTCCCGTTGTTTTCTGTGGTACCAGTTCTGCTATTTCTAATTCGGGATACACTGTATCTCCCGAAAATACGGGTGCTATAAACTTACTGGATTGTTCGACAAAAGCGACGAGCGAGTCACTTATAAGGTGAGCAAAATTTCCTGCTCCCGCTGCGGTCTGTATAAGCACCTGAAAGCCATGGGCTAAAAGATTTGGATAGCCTCTATTTTTACAATATTCTATATCGTAGTGAATAGGGTGGTTGTCTGCGGAAGCCAATTGAAAAGCAGCAAAATTTGCATCTGATAGGGTTCTAGAAGGTATGTAATATGTCTCTCCAACCCTTAAATCTTCAAAGAACAATGACGCTGGGTACTTATGATTTTCGGGTTCAAATGTGTCATTCATTTTCAGCCTCCAAACTTGAGATAATTCTTTTTGAAATTAGATCCTTAATATCTTTTTTTGAAAATCCGTTTGAATTCAAAATCTCTTCTGTATTCGAACCTATACCTGGAGCAATTCCTTTCAAAGGAATGCCCCCTGGCAAAGAAGCGATTGGTATTTTTCCAAGATTCGGCTGATTAACTTCAGAATACGCATTTATTGCATTTACGTGAGGATCTTTTAACCAATCGNCCAGNCTATTAACCGGACTGGTTAATATGCCTTCCTCGGTAAAAAGCGTTAACCACTCANTGCTAGTTNTCGTTTTTATTTTGGATTGGATTATTTCCATTAGNNTGTGCTTATTTTNCGCTCGATTTTTGAAACTACTAAACCTTCGATCGCCAGCCAATTTNGGTTCTCTAATAATTTTGCATAAGTTCGCGAACTGCTCTTCTTTGACAAGAGTAACGGCAATCCAGCCATCCCTGGTTTGATATGTTCCTGCAGGAACATTAAGTAAGGCAGGGGGACCACCACTAATAAAAAAATCAGCTATATTAGGAGCCAGAAGATTAGCTGCCGACTGCAACAAACTAAGGTCTAACAGTTTTGCCTCACGTACTCCTCCGAAGAGTTCCATGGAAACAGCTTGGAAAGCAAAAAGACCTGTAACGACGTCGACGACGATAGTCCCAACTTTTTGTGGAATATCGTCTTTATCGCGATTGAGAGATACAAGTCCCGAAAAAGCTTGCAGAACCGTGTCTGAACCTGGCCGATCAGAATACGGTCCGGTTTGGCCGAAGCCACTAACGGATGCATATAGCACTTTAGAATTGAGTGCTCTCACATCCTCAAAACCAATTCCTAAACGGTCCACAACTCCTGGTCGGAAGTTTTCTAAAACAACATCACTATTAGACGCTAATTTAAGAATAACATCGAGACCCTTTTTTGTCTTCAAATCAATAGCTATGCCTTTCTTTCCAAGATTATAATAAATGGAATAGGCTGTTTGGTCTCCCTTCGGGGCTCCTAAGCCCCTTGCCCAATCACCATTTATTGGCTCAACCTTAATAACTTCGGCTCCATATTGTGCTAATAAAAGGCCACAATAAGGGGCAGCTACGCCCTGACCTAAGTCGAGAACCTTAATCCCATGTAACGGTTTTTTATTCATTACCTATTTTCTTTGTTCTTGCGCTCAAAAGTTTTAAACCTACACTGTCGTAGAATTTTATTTTTTTTGCATCTTTTTTTCGAAAATACAAATTCGACGACCTTACATCTCGTTTTCACACCTTTTGTTAGCATGGAGCAATATGACAATAGAAAAAAGTTCTGATTTAGCAGGTGACTATGAAATCCGTCTTGCTGATAAAGAAGATGCAAGCGAAATATCGCGGCTTTTACAAGAGTTATTGACCTTTTATGGTATGCCGCTCAAGTATCCAAGATCGTTTATGTCACATGTAATAGAAAATGAGGTGTTCCAAGAAAACTCCGGATTGAAAATCTTTATAGCCTTGGAAAATAGCAAACCCGTTGCCTTCCTAGCATTTTCTAAAATTTTTGCACTTGCTACATGCCAAACAAGCATTTTTATACAAGATTTGTACGTAGAGCGAAAAACACGCAATAAAGGAATTGGGTATGCACTTATGGAAGCGCTTGTTAAGTATGGATCAGAGAATGAAGTTACCCAAATCGATTGGACTGCCGACACATGGAATAGCAAAGCAATAAACTTTTATGAACATATTACTACCCTGCAAAAAAGTGGTAAGATTTACTATCGACTTAATGAGGAAAAGCTTTCAGCTTTTTTAACCAAACAGAAGAAAAATTCGGCAAAATAAGGGAAAAAATGACCTACAAAAATCCAAATGCGTTGATATCAACAGAAAAATTGTCAGAGAACATTGATGACCCAAATATTGTGATACTCGATGGCACTTATCATTTACCAAATGTGGACCGCAATGCCAGCGATGAATTCAACAATGGTCATGTAAAGGGTGCGAGATACTTTGATATAGACAAAGTTTGTGACACAGACAGCGATCTGCCCCATATGTTGCCTTCCCCCGATCAATTTGCCGAAGCTGCCGGCTCTTTGGGGATATCTAACGAAAAACACGTTATCGTATACGATGTGTATGGTATGCAAAGTGCCGCTAGAACATGGTGGATGTTTCGCGTATTTGGCCATGACAACGTCTCAGTACTTAATGGCGGGCTACCAAAATGGCTTAAAGATGGGAACACGTTGACCTCAGATATAATTGTCCCCACTCCTCAACTATTTAAGGTCAATTATCGCGAAGACTTAGTGAGGCATCTGTCTGATATATTTGATCTTGTGGAGACGCTTGACGAAAAAATAATCGACGCAAGAACATCGGGCCGATTTTTTGGAACGGAACCAGAACCAAGACCGGGAATGCGTTCTGGCCACATACCTGGTTCAGCAAACCTACCATTTGGGCAATTATTATCCTTGGAAGATAAGACGTTCCTTCCTGCCTCAGAAATAGAGAAACAGTTTCTATATGTAATTGAAGATATTGATAAGCCGATAGTCACAACCTGTGGTTCAGGCGTTACTGCGTGTATTCTGGCGCTAGCGTTATTCTTAATTGGCAAGGAAGACGTGGCCGTCTACGACGGCTCGTGGAGCGAATGGGGTTCATTATCTGAAACACCTGTAATGAATAATTAAACAGACAAAAAGTTAAGAGAATTTAGAGTTTCAAGTATGCGAATTAAGACCCAAGTAACGTGGCTTAAAATGAAGGAGAAACCACCACAAACAGAACATAAAATGTTCGAATTTGGTTGTGAGTTAAAAATTGTAAAATTAACTCAACCGACGGTTGAAGATTACAGGTTTCTATATGATAACATTGGAGGTCCATGGACTTGGATTGAACGCCGATTTTTAACTGATCAAAAATTGTTGAAGACAATCTCACATCCTAATGTCGACATATATACTCTCTCTTCCGGTGATGAAATAGCTGGTTTCAGTGAAATAAAAAGATCCAAGAAACTGCATCAAGCAGAGATAAAATACTTTGGATTAATGCCGAGTTTTATAGGAACAGGTTTGGGGCGCTATTTTCTTATGAAAATCATTGATTTCGCATGGGCGCCCGCAACAAAGAGAGTAACGTTGAACACCTGCGATCTAGATCATCCGAGAGCAATAGACCTCTACACATCTTGCGGATTTGAAATAACGAAGAAATCAATAGAGTTTTTACCTGATCCAACAAAAGTAGGTCTCCCAATACCAAGCAAGAAGAGTTAAGTTTAGTATCGAATTTGGACTAATCAGGCTCGGAGGCTAATGCGATAATATTTGACTTAAAAACAATTTAGTTCGATCTGACTTGGGGTTCGCAAAAAATTCTTCAGGAGTATTTTGTTCCACAATTTCTCCGTAATCCATAAAAATAACACGATCAGCTACTCGACGCGCAAAACCCATTTCGTGCGAAACAACTAGCATTGTCATCCCAGTCTCCGCTAGTTCTATCATCACATCTAAAACCTCAGAAATCATTTCAGGGTCTAATGCTGATGTCGGCTCATCAAATAGCATTATCTGCGGATTCATACATAGTGACCGTGCAATAGCTACCCGTTGTTGCTGCCCTCCGGAGAGCTGGCCGGGATATTTTTCCGCCTGTTCTGGAATCTTCACCCGCGTGAGATACTCCATTGCTATCTCCTGCGCCTCTGTTTTTGTCATATTTCTGACCCACACCGGTGCTAATGTGCAGTTCTCTAAAACAGTGAGGTGCGGAAAAAGGTTAAAAGATTGAAAGACCATACCGACATCGCTCCGAATGGCATGGATATTTTTCAAATTGCTGTCTAGCGTTACACCATTGACGCTTATGTCTCCATCTTGATGCTCTTCAAGTCTATTAATACACCTTATAAGTGTGGACTTTCCCGAACCCGATGGCCCACAGATAACAATACGTTCACCCTTATAGATAGATAAGTCTATATCTTTAAGGACATGGAAGTTACCGAACCACTTATTTACCTTAGACATTGAAATAGCCACCTCATCTGAAGCAGCTGATTGAAGTTGGTTACTTTCGGTTTCCGTTTTTGTATTCATTTTATGAATTCCTCGGTATAAACGAATGAATTAATCTACTAACGACCGTGACCCGCGCCCAAGTTTCTCTCTAAATACTGGCTGTACTTCGACATAGCAAAGCAACCTATGAAAAAAATCACTGCGGCTGTGAATAATGGCTCGTGGTGCAGCCCAATCCAACTGGGGTCCTGGCTAACCGCATTTATCATACCCAATAAATCATAAAGTCCTATGATACTGACGAGCGTGGTGTCTTTGAATAATCCCATAAAGTTACTTACGATATTTGGGATCATGTATTTTAGGGCCTGCGGCATCACAATAAATCCCATCGATTGCCAATAGGTTAATCCTACCGCCTCGGCTGCCTCATACTGTCCCTTTGGTATTGCTTGGAGACCTCCCCTAACCACCTCAGCCATGTAAGCAGCAGCGAAAAGACAAACAGCTACAATGGCACTTGCAAGTTTATTAATATGAAATCCCTCTGGCAAAAAAAGAGGAAACATTGTTGTCGCCATAAACAGGATGGTTATTAACGGCACTGATCTAAAAAGTTCAATAAAAGCGACGCAAAGCACCCGAATCACTGTCATTTTAGAACGTCGACCTAGCGCCAGCAGAATTCCCGCCGGAAGGGCTGAGGCTATACCAATCCCAGAAATAACTAGGGTCAAAAACAATCCACCCCATAGATTATTAGGCATTTCCTTAAAAGCGACATCACTGATCAAAAATAAACTAAGGAGAAAAATTATAACAGCGAACATAATTACCGGAAATTTGTGCAACCGCTCGCTACGGTTGGAAAATCCGGTAAGCTGTATAATCCACTTGGATATACCGGCTCCTGTAAAAAGACATAACAAAGAATGTATAATCACCGTTATAAAGCAGCCAAGTGCAACAGATACCATTATTTCCATAAACCAGTTGCGGTCTCCACCCAAAAACATATATCCAGCGAGAAACGGGAAAATAAGAACTCCGCTGAGAGCAATATTGAGTTTTGCCGTAACTCGGGGTAGCCAAACTGGTATCATCCAAAGGATTAGTATGATGGCTGCGGAGTTTACCCGCCATATTTCAGTATCTGTGTAACGTCCGTATATAAAACGAGTAAACCAAAATTTGACGCCCGCCCAGCATGTTCCAAACTCCGTAGGCGTAATTCTACATTCTTGCCTATTGGCCGCTTCTAACACAGCTTTGGCAAACGCCCATTCATAAAAGTTTACACACATAAATCCGATGGCAATAAGACTTAGCACTGTAAGGCAGGAACTCAGGAAACCATCGAACAAATTGTATCTTAGCCATCCTATCGCACCAGTGGTGTTTGGCGGCGGTGGAAGAGATGGTTTTGGAACGAACTTCTCAGATACTTTATTTTGCTCTGTGATTTCAGTCATCGGCCTCAACGTTCCGTAAGTTGTATTTTTTTATTGTAGACATTTAGACAAGCCGAAATCGTAAGGCTTACCGTCATATAAAAGGCCATAACTAAAGCAACAATTTCTACCGCGTGCCCCGACTGATTTAGAGATGTCTGCATAAAAACCGAAACTAAGTCTGGAAAACCAATTGCTATCGCCAATGATGAATTCTTGACCACGTTCATCCACAGACTGATCATAGGTGGAACTATTGCGCGCATTGCTTGCGGTATAATTACTAATCTCATCACAAAACTTTGTTTTAGACCTAGTGATGAAGCCGCTTCCGTTTGCCCCTTGCTTACTGAAAGAATACCGGCTCTGACCATTTCAGCCGCATATGCAGAATGATAAACCACAAGCGCTACCATTACCGCCAGCATTGCGGGCAGCACAAAGCCACCTCCCCTGTAATTGAAGCCTTTTAATGCTGGTATCTCCCAGTCCAACGGCATACCTGTCAAAACGAAAACCACTAAAGGAAGTCCAAAAACCAACAATAATGTGGGAACTAAAGTGGAGATATATTTGCCGGTTTGTTGTTGTTTTCTTGTTGCCCGCTTATTTAGAACAATAGCAATTAATACTGCTACCAAAAGAGCTAGCGCAGTTAGCCAAAACAAATCTTCTGGTTGTGGTTTAGGTATATATAAACCCCTATTGTTTAATACCAATGATTCAAAGCCAAGAATTTCTATGGATTGCTTCGGTCTCGGCAAATTTGCAAACGCGCCAAGATACCAAAAGATTATCTGCAATAAAAGTGGGGTATTTCTTAGAACTTCTACATACCAAGAAGCGATTTGAGCAACCAACCAGTTTTTAGAAAGCCTTAATATACCAACGATGAAACCAAGAAATGTAGCAAGGACGATCGAAATTCCTGCAAGTATCAGTGTATTTATGATACCCACCCAATAAACCATTAAGTAGGAATCACTTGGCTTGTAGTCTAATGGCGTCCAGGCTACTGCAAAGCCGGCTGTATTTTTTAGGAAATCAAAGCCAACGGCCATCTTGCGCGTTGCCATGTTAATTTGTGTATTCTCTATGAGAGAGAGTACTGCCCAGATAAACAATCCAAAGACAACCACCTGATAAAATATCGAGCGATAGCGTTCGTCGTTTATAACAGCGTTGGCGCCCCTCGAACTACTTGGTGTGTTTCCCGACATCTATAAGCCCTTTTTCGGAAAAGCTAGTTCATAATAGCGATAATCAAAACCCAAAATTTCCAACGCAAGAAACAGTAGGAATGTTGTCGTCTTATAAAGATAAGCTAACTCGACCGAACCCAATCGGCCGAGTTATCGATAGTTTTAACGAAATGGTGGGGAGTACATCAAACCACCACGTGTCCAAAGGTCATTTGGTGAGCCTTTACGTGCTATACCAATACCTTCTTTTCCAAAGCCCATATACTTGTCATAGACTTCTCCGTAGTTACCAACGCTTTTAATAATGTTGTAAGCCCAGTCTTTACTAAGACCTAAGCCTTTATTCATTTCTTTTTCAACACCCATGAAACGAGCTATCTCTGGGTTTGGTGGGTTTTTACGCATTTCGTCTACATTCGCTTGAGTAATTCCAAGCTCCTCTGCAGAAATTAATGCAAACACCGTCCAGCGAACTATATCGAACCACTGGGAGTCACCCTTACGGACTGCTGGAGCAAGAGGCTCTTTTGAAATTGTTTCTGGAAGTATAATGTGTGCTTCTTTGTCAGGAAACCCTGCTAAGATAGCAGCTAGACCAGATTTATCATTGGTAATCGCATCACAGTTCCCCTTCAAATAACTTTCATTACGAACGTTATTATCAGAAAAAACTACTGGCTGAATGTCCAATTTATTCATTCGGCTAAAGTCTGTGAGGTTTAATTCTGTCGTGGTACCGGTTGCAACACAAACTGTTGCCCCCTCTAGTTCCATCGCACTTTTTATGCCAGAATCTTTCCTTACCATAAAACCTTGACCGTCATAAAAGTTCACTGCGGTGAAGTTCAAACCAAGCTGTGTATCTCGGAAAATCGTCCAAGTAGCGGTTCTTGACAACATATCGGACTCGCCGTTCGCTAAAGCAGTAAAACGAACAGTCGACGATACTGATTGAAACTCTACTTTTTGTGGATCACCAAATATTGCGGCAGCTACTGCACGGCAAATGGAGACGTCGCTTCCGACCCACGTACCATCAGCTTTTAGATTGTAGAAACCTGGTGTAGGTTGCCCAACTTGGCACCGAAGGTGACCACGCTTTTTAACCATTTCTAGCGTACTTTCTGCCATGGCTGGAACCGCCGTAAACGAGAAAGCCGCCAGGAGGCCTGCGCCCAGACCCAAAAGGCTTAATTTCTTCATGTAGAAACCCATTCCTGTAAGTTTTAAGAAAGAACGAATGACGCAGTGACTTAAGATCAAAACAAATTACCCAAGTTACCGCAACTTCCGTAATCCTAGTCTAGCAAAAGCTCAAAAACCAATAGCCGACCTAAATTAATAGATGACAGTCCTAATTCCTAAGCAAAATGCTCCCCTGTGATTACTTACATCCAAGCATGAGCCTGACTTTTTGGCAAGCGAACAATGCCGTTAGCCAAATAAAAAACGCCGGTTTCAACAGAAAACAGCAACTATTGGGCCAAATTGATTAAAAACTCCAAAATCAGAGCAAAACTGAGAAAATTACTAATGTTAAGAGATCGATATAAAAATAGCTCTCCATTCACTGGACGAAGAGTGAAACACAGTAGTACTCTCGAATGGCCAAGATCAAGTTTGCCTTTATTTTTTTATTTTTAAAAAGTGATAGAGATTAGCTATGTCATCGAAACGATCCGACCGTTTGAAAACCAACCTTGTCCATGCAGGACGAGATCCACATAACAATCACGGTGTTGTGAATCCCCCAGTCTATCACGCCTCCACAATTCTACAGCCTTCTTTAGATAAATTTGAAGCCGCAAGAAAGCCCGACTGGAGTGGATATAGGTACGGCCGTAGTGGAACGCCAACTAGCCGCTATTTCGAGGATGGCATAGCAAGTATATATGGCGGCGCAGGTGCGGTATCCGTTTCCTCGGGTCTCGCAGCTATCACAAATTCTATACTAGCCTGCGTAAAAGCCGGTGATCACATTTTAATGACAGACAATGTGTATGGTCCCGCTCGCCGATTTTGCGATGAGATTCTAACAAAATTCAATATAGAAACCACTTACTATGATCCTTTAATAGGCCCCAAAATAAAAGAGTTAATCAAATCTAATACCGTTCTTATTTATACCGAAGCCCCAGGATCACAGACTTTTGAAATGTCAGACATTCCCGCCATCACGAAGGAAGCTCAAGCAAAAGAGATTACAGTTATTATGGACAATACATGGGCAAGCGCCATGTACTTTAATGCATTTGAAAAAGGCGTCGACATTGTGGTTGAAGCTGTCACAAAATATATTTGCGGACACTCTGATGTTATGATGGGGGTTATCGTTTCTAAATGCCCCAATTGGGAGCAAAAAACCCGCAGCACCTCAAGAAATTATGGAAACGCATCGGGCCCGGATGACTTGTATCTAGCGCAAAGAGGGCTTCGAACAATGGCAGTTCGCATGGAGGAGAATCAGAGAAATGGCCTCGACCTTGCTAACTGGCTTAAAGATAGACCAGAAGTTAAACGTGTACTTCATCCAGGGCTAGAAACCGACCCAGGCCACGATATTTGGAAACGAGACTTTACCGGTGCTAGCGGCCTATTCTCATTCGTATTAGAAGATGGTTACTCTCGAGCAGCATTAGCCGCAATGCTTGACGGACTAAATCTCTACGGAATGGGAGCTAGTTGGGGCGGGTTCGAGAGCTTAATAGTACCCGCAAACCCTGCCGACAATCGAACAGCAACGAAATGGGAGGAGAGCGGCCAGCTTCTCCGTGTCCATGCAGGGCTAGAGGATATAGAGGACTTAATTGATGATCTAGGCGCAGGCTTGGATAGATTAACAGAAATTAATTCTCTATAGTTGTTTAAGTGCAAAAATCGCAAATTCCAAGGATACGATTACTTATCGGAGATAGAGTTGCGCTTGGTCCTGGAAAGGCAACGCTCCTCGATATTATCGATAAAACAGGCTCTATTTCAGCTGCCGCACGCGAAATGGGAATGTCCTACCGAAAAGCGTGGGGATTAATTGATAACATAAACAACGATTTTTTAGAGCCTTTAGTCATTAAAACTACAGGCGGCAAAGGCGGAGGCGGAGCACTTTTAAGTAACTACGGGAAAGAAATTCTGACTAGATATTTAGATATGGAAAAAAAAGCTAACCTTAGCATAGCTTCTGACCTTAAATGGTTTTCCGATCGTTTATCGCAGTAAAAAATATGCTAAGCGGACGAGAAAACATACAATATCAAAATAACATTATATTCATGACTGCTATCATTTTTTTGGACGGTACTTCAAATTGAGCAAATTCACCTTTCCTTGCCTTATGATGATTTTAGGCACTCTGATTTCATTAGGTAGTTCTGCAGGTTTTGCAAAAAACATCACTTACTTATATGCGGCAGCCAGCACACAAAATGTGGTGGAAGCTGTATTAAAATCATATAATACAAAATCAGAAACTCGTTTCCTTCCCGTTTATGGAGCGACTTCAGCACTCGCCAGGCAAATTTTAGATGGAGCTCCTGCCAGTTTATTTTTAGCAGCCAATAGAGCATGGATGGATAGAATTACAGAGAGTAATCTAGTAAGAAAATCAAAGAATGTATTTTTTAATCGGTTGGTTTTAGTCGCGCCACACAGATCATCATTAAAATTGACTGAAAATAAACTAAGCAATATTCATCTTCATCTGAATGGAGGAAGACTTGCCGTTGCGGAGATTTCAGCTGTACCAGCAGGAATTTACGCTAAACAGGCTTTGAAAAAATTACAAATTTGGCCAAAAATAAAGAATAAACTGGCGCAATCTACGAATGTCCGAGCCGCTTTAGCGCTTGTAGAACGCGACGAAGTGCCCCTGGGGATTGTCTATCATACCGATTCCTTCGCCTCACCATACGTCAAAACTCTGTTAGAAATCCCGGAAAACACTCATGAAAAAATAGCTTATCCCCTGGCACTTTTGAACAACAAGGGGCAACCAAACGAGGCCCTTCAACTCTTTAAATTTTTCTTTTCGCAGCAATCTCGATATATATTCTATAAATATGGGTTTAGAACGGATTAATTAGTGTTCAATTTAACAACCATCGAAATTGATGCCTTTTATTTAACATTAAAGGTTGCATTTTTTAGCGTGGCCATTTGTCTACCGCTTGGTGTGATCACCGCGTTCACTCTTTCAAGATTAAATTTTCCTGGTAAATGGCTACTAGATGGTTTGGTTCATTTACCGCTTGTCATGCCGCCAGTTGTCGTTGGTTATATGTTGCTTCTGCTGCTTGGTCGCCGTGGGGTCTTGGGATCATGGTTATATGATACCTTTGACATTACAGTTGCTTTTACCTGGAAGGGAGCGGCGATTGCGTCGGCCGTTATGGCATTTCCACTTATGGTTCGCGCCGTTAGATTATCATTGGACACGATGGATCGCGGGTTAGAAGTCGCAGCCAGAACTCTAGGGGCGAGCCGAACAATAGTTTTCTTAAGCATAACTTTACCGCTCTCATTACCTGGGATACTCACAGGCACAATTTTAGCTTTTGCTAGAAGCCTTGGTGAATTTGGAGCTACGATTACCTTTGTGTCAAATATCCCAGGGGAAACACAAACTATACCCCTAGCATTGTATAACTTTACTCAAATCCCTGGGGATCAAACGCCCGCAATACGACTGCTTACTATTTCCGTTGTTGTTGCATTTGCAGCCCTAATTACTTCTGATTTATTAGCTAGAAAGGTTAAGAACCGCTTGGGCACAAAGTTTGAGGCAGACCAATGATTAGTGCAGAATTTGTTGTTGAGCGCGATGATTTCCTTATGGATATTAAGTTGGAAATTCCTAGTACTGGAGCAACGGTGTTATTCGGCCCCTCAGGATCAGGAAAAACGACTTTTATCAATGTATTGTCTGGCATTATTAAACCGATGTCTGGACTTATTAAGGTTGGTAAAGCAACATTTTTTGATTCCGAAATTAAAATTAATTTACCAATAGAAAAGCGTGGTATTGGATATGTATTTCAAGATGGGCGTCTTTTTCCTCATATGTCGGTAGAAGAAAACTTAGATTTTGGCCGCAAAAGGTCTAACGATAGAACAAGCCGTAAAAAAGAAATTATTGAATTACTTGGGCTAGGACAGCTGTTACAAAGAAAACCATCAACATTATCCGGCGGTGAACGTCAACGTACTGCGATCGGACGAGCTATCTTATCAGGTCCAAGTTTTCTATTTATGGATGAGCCACTCGCCGCATTGGATTTTGCTAGAAAACAAGAAATACTCCCCTACATAGCCACACTCAAAAAGAATTTAAAAATTCCTATAATTTATGTATCCCATCAAATGGAAGAAGTAGTGAGATTAGCAGATCATCTCGTCCTGCTTGAAAACGGAAAAATTTTAGATCATGGACAAATTTTCGACATAATAAATAGCCCCTCCCTTCGCATTTTATTAGGCAAAGACGACAAAACTTCCCTTATAAATTGCCACGTTGATAAGCAAACCGGCAAAGACGGTTTGAGTAAATTAATATTCCCGGGTGGGTATTTTTTTGTAAACCAACGAAATTTAGTCCCTCTAGAAAATGTTCGCATTGAGTTAAAAGCTCAAGATGTAGCGCTTGCATTAGAAAAACCCATTGCGACAAGTATTGCCAATATTCTAGGGGCATCGGTGGCTAAGATAGAAACATCAAAAGATACCCACTGTGATGTCCTTCTTTCTATCGGAAATATTTCAATTTGGGCGCGTATAACGCAGCAAAGTGCCTCAAAATTGGGACTTAAAATAGGGTCCCCGGTTTTTGCATTGATCAAATCCGCAGCAATTAGACCATTTTAGTCGTAATAATTTGTCCTATTAAATCTTTAGTCAGCTCAAATCGAATATTCTTTGAAGGTGACGCCACCCGGCTGCGCTATCTGCGAAACAAGGCCAAGTTCCCATTCTAAATATTCATTCATCGCCTTTTCTATCTCTTTGGGGTCCTGCCTGTCGTAAGGCCTCAAATAAACGTCGATTTGTTGAGAAATTAGATTTGTTATTCCTGCTTCCATAGGTAACCCCTCATTTTCCCAAGCTCTCGTTCCCCCATCAACAACAGCTACCTTGATTTCAGTTTTTGCAAAGTCAAGCGCTGTGAGTATCGCTAAATTTTGGTCGTCTGAAATAAGGATCAATCGCGAGTTTTCTGGAAATTTTGAAAGACCATCCCTTAAATTTGCCCTAACAGCGAATGCCGATCCTTTCGCATGTTTTTCCCTATACGTAAGGCTCTTGCTAACATCCACTAATATAGCGCCATTGGATTGCAACTCATACGCCTTTTGAGGCGACACCATTGTTACATCCTGCTTCTGCAAGCCAAAACATGGGCTTAACTCACTACCGGCGCATATAGCCTGGTACTCTAATCCGCTCTCCAAGACAAAAACTTCGCACCAATCTAGTTGAACAAGCCACGTGGCTGTCATTAACGCCCGGACCATTTTATCATCAACTAAAACCACCCTTGCATTTTGTGTGGCAACATACATATCGGTTGCTTGAACAAGCTGCCCTCCCGGTGCGTGCCGTGAGTCCGCAATATGTGCTGTCTCAAATTCCTCTCGGGTTCGAACATCTAAAACCGCTAATGTTCTCTCACCTTGCTGTTCTCTCCACCGATCTAAAGTCTCGGAATTAATGAACTTCACCCCAAATTTTTTTGCTGCTGACTTTGCCCTTTTAAGCGCTACTGAGTGTCCCCGATCAGTGACCTCTGGTACTGACCGATCTGCGCCATGTTCTAGCTTGTAGCCAGCTAAGTGCCATCCCTGCGTGCCATTACGCAAAGCAACCACTTTATTTTTTATTTCTGCATTTATAAGCGTCTGCGCCCCAATTATACTTCTGGTCCTTCCTGCGCAATTTACAACTATAGTTGTATCCTTAGTTATCGGGGCGTCTTCAATCCTATAAACAAGTTCAGCTCCGGGCATATCTATACCCGTTGGAATGTTCATAACTTTATATTCATCCATGGGACGGGAGTCCAAAACAATAAAGTCTTGTTTTTTATCTATCATATCTTTCAATTCCTTTGCAGAAATTGAGGGCGTTTCATAAGTATGCTCAACAAACTCACCAAAAGCTTTACTTGGGACATTTATTCCGCTAAAGACCTCGAATTTTTCTCCTTTCCAAGCTTTTACGCCTCCCCTTAAAATTGAGATATTTGTATACCCGTAAGAAATGAGTACATCTAAAGCGCGAGATGACAACTCACCTTCAAAATCGCATATGACAATCTGAGTACCCTTCCTTGGAATCAAAACAGGCACTTTTATCTCCAAATGTGAAAGGGGTATATTTGCACATAGCAATATGTGTTCTTTTCCAAATTCTCCCTGTTCACGAACATCGATCACAGCTATTTCATCGGAGGAATTGATTAACTGATTCAGTTCGCTCGGAGAAATAAAGTTCATGCAATTACTCCTTAAATTTTAACAAAGTTTATGGTAATAAAGAGACCTACTCTCTACTTTTGATGTTCGATTATGCGCAGAACCATAAACAGATAACAAGGTTAGTGAAAAGCTAGTTAGTGCCAAGGCTTAAAGACGACTTTTCAATCTCTTCTTCTAACTCCAACCAATCTTGTTCGCATTGCTTTATTTTTTTATCTAAAATATCTTTCTGTACAAAGAGACTTTCAAGCTCGTCTTTTTTGACCGTATAAGTTTTTTGATCTCCTAACTCGGTAATAATCATCTGCCGCTTTTCGACAAGTTCCAATAATTCAACTTCAAGACTAGCGGCTTTTTTTCTCATTTTTTGGGTGGCCTTCCTTAATTCAGCGGCGGCCTGTCTCTGTTCCTTTCGATTAACCTTTTGTGGCCTTGTAAATTCTTTTTTGTCTTGGTAATTATCCGGCTTGGTCTTTTCTTTCGGTTTTTCCAACAACCATTTTTTATAATCATCTAAATCGCCGTCAAAACGCGTTACTTCACCCTGATCGACAAGAAAGAACTCATCTACACATCCAGCAAGTAGTTCCTGATCATGGCTAATAAGGATCACTGTCCCGTTAAACTCATTTAAAGCTGAAATCAGCGCATCGCGAGCTGCTATATCTAAATGATTAGTAGGTTCATCCAAAATAAGCAAATGCGGATCTTTGTAGATAATTATCGCCAAAGTAAGTCGCGCCTTCTCGCCACCGGATAACTGTTTTATCTTGGTAGTTTGCTTTTCCTGAACCAAACCAACGCCACCTAACCTGTTTCTTAACTTCAACGAGTTCGCCTCGGGATCGATTTCTAATAAATGCTCTATGGCATTTAACTCTGGCTCTAACTCATCTAATTGATGCTGTGCAAAATAGCCTATTTTTAACTTTGAACTAAAGCTCATCTCACCAGAAAATTGCACTAACTTTCCAGCAATTCCTTTAGCTAATGTTGATTTTCCATTTCCGTTTCGCCCTAACAAACCAATTTTGTCGCCACTGTCTATTCTTAGATTCAAATGAGCGAGGACTGGAGAGCTCCGATCATATCCAAGACTAACGTTTTCAAAAACGATTAATGGGGATGGTAATTCATCAGAATTCACGAATGAGAATATTGTTTCCGGTTCTGGTGAAGGTATTTTCTGTTCTACTATCCGTTCCAGAGCCTTCAACCTACTCTGAGCCTGTTTTGCTTTACTAGCTTTCGATCTAAATCTCTCTACAAATGCTTCAATTCTTTTTCTATTTAGCGCTTGTTTTTTTGCCTGAGAAGCTAACCCGGCTAGTTGCTGATTTCTCAACTTCTCAAAACTGTTATAGGCACCTCGATAAAATGACAACTTTTGTCCTTCAAGGTGTAGAATACCGTTTACCGAACGATTCAGTAAACCTTTGTCATGACTAACCACAATTAGCGTTTTTGAAAAGGCTTTTAAGTAAGCTTCTAACCATATAGTTGATTCTAGATCCAAATGATTTGTAGGCTCATCCAGCAATAACAACTCAGGATCGGAGAATAGTACGGCTGCAATCGCGAC
>NZGS01000150.1 GCA_002690995.1 Rhodospirillaceae bacterium | reverse complement strand
TTACCCTGCAGCTGTTATAGCTGAAAGGTTTGCGAGTGTTGGAACACAAAGTTCCGATCGTGTTCTAACGTATTGTGGGGGAGGTATAGCTGCTAGCGCAACTGCATTTCTTTTGACAATGCTGGGTCATACAAACGTTGGACTTTACGATAATTCGTTATCAGAGTGGGCAATCGATGAGTCACTTCCAATGGAAACAGGAGACTGAACTAAGATTATTCAGCCGCCGCGCGATGCTGACTAACTGCGTGCTTTCCAGCAGCCTCCCCAGCAATTTTACCAAAAACCGCTCCGTTAATAAGTCCACTGCCGCCTGGATAATTGAAATAGAAAATACCACCAACCATTTCACCGGCAGCGAATAAGCCCTCTATTGGTTGGTAATCTGTATTCTGGACCTGAGCATTTGAGTCGATTCTGACACCACCAAAAGTAAATGTTATACCGCATGTTATTTGATAAGCCTCAAACGGCCCCTCATCTAATGTATTTGCCCAATTAGATTTTGGTATATCTAACCCGTTCGTAGACCTACCATCCTTAATATTAGGATTGAATGGCACGTCGGCGCGGACAGCTTTGTTCCATTTTGATATTTCATCTACAAAAGCCTTGGGATCCACACCCTCTAACTTAGTTGACAATTCCTCGATGGTATTGGCTGTAACTTTAGTCACTTGTTTAATTCTGTACTCGTCTCTGAGCAAGTGGGTAACCTTCTGATCAAAGATCTGCCATGCAAACTGGTTCGGCTGGTTAAGAATTACTCTGCCATACTTTGCATACGTGTAGTTTCTAAAGTCTGCACCTTCATCAACAAAGCGTCTTCCGGTTGCGTTCACCATGATTCCAAAAGGATAACTATGTTTTTGAAAGGCGTCACCCACGGCTAAGTCGCCAAACTCGGGTGCATTCCTTTCCCATCCAACTGCATGGCAACCCGACCAGTTACCTTTAGTGCTAGCGCCCATATCTGTCGCCATTCTAATACCATCGCCAACATTATATGGCGTACCGCGAACTTTCGCTAAATCCCATCCCGGCCCCAAATATCGTGTCCGCCACTCGGCATTCGCTTGGAAGCCACCTGCAGCTAGAACAACCGATTTGGCCCCGATCTCTTTTACTTGTCCTTGGTGTTTAATTTTAATACCTTGAATTCGATTTCCATCACGCAGTAGATCGGTAGCGCGAGCTTCGAAGAGGATTTCGATGCCTCTTTTTTTCGCTGACTCCCAGAGAGCCTCACACAAACCAGGTCCTCCGCCCCACGCCTCAACGGTTAACCCACCCCAGAATTTAAAGCGGCCATCCACTTTGAATGCTTGCCTTCCCCAAATCGGAGCAAATCTTATACCCTTACCGCGCATCCATTTAAGAGTGTCTAGACTATTTTTAACCAATATTTCTACGAGTTCTGGGTCGGTCCTGTATTCCGTAACACGGAACATATCATCAAAAAATTGGTCTTCGGTATATGTGCCAAAGTCGGTTATTTCACATTCAGCGTCTGTTAAGTCGGGCATTAAATCTCGTAGATCGTCGACCCCATTGTATACGGTTCGAATAGCACCAGCTGTAAACCTCGTGTTTCCACCTCCTAATTCCTCAGTTGCAGCCTCTAAAACAAGCACCTTCGCTCCGGCCTCTTCCGCAGCTAAAGCCGAGCACATGGCCGCGTTACCAGCACCTACTACTACAACATCATATTCCATATTGTCCTCTTAACTTTCTTTCAAGAAACTAGGTAAAACTATTTATCCCAAAGTCATCGCCCTGTATTCATCGTTCATTTATAATATGCAATAAAAAAGTCAAAAACAAATGATCTTCTTAACAAACGTTCTCACATCCCCAATTAGATAAAACATATCAAGTAAAAAATTACTATAGACCCGTCATAACCAACAGTAGACCATACTTTAAAGTCAAAACGTTCGGAGGTCTTGGTTATGCAAATAGATGATTTAACATTAACCCTTTTCAGTTGGGAAAACATTCCCCCGACACAGTATGCTGCAGGCTCGGGAAATTCTTCAGGGAATAGTACCCTTGGATTGCTAAGAATTTCTACGGATGATGGTATTGAAGGCCATGCTTTTTTAGGGTCAGCAACCTATAGCGCTGAAATAGATTGTGAAGGAATTATTCATTTCTTAAAGCCTATACTGATGGGGGCCGACCCTCTTGACCGCGAATATCTCTACCAAAAAATGTGGAAACAAAATAGAAAAGTGAGTTTGCGGTCAATCGGAGCGGTAGATATTGCGCTGTATGACATAGCCGCAAAAGCGGCGGCGTTACCTCTATATAAGTTTCTTGGCGGTTACAGGGATGCTATACCAGCCTATGCCTCATCGGCAATTATGTTAGACAAGACGGAATATGCTGAAGAAGCGGTTAAATATAAAGAAGATGGTTGGGCAGCATATAAGATACATCCACCGACAATTTGGCGAAAGGATATTGGAGTATGTCAGGCAGCGCGAGACGCTGTCGGAAACGACTTTGACCTAATGCTTGACTCCACATGGGCTTATACCTACGACAGTGCAATTAAGGTTGGTCGAGCAATCGAAGATTTGAATTTTTATTGGTACGAAGACCCCTTAGCTGATGATGATCTGATGGGATGTATCAAGCTGCGTGAAAAACTCTCTATTCCTCTGATGGCGACTGAATACTCGCCGGGAGGGTTTACTAACTACGTCCCATGGATAATCAATAAAGCAACTGACTACTTGCGAGGTGATGTGGCAGTAAAAGGAGGTATAACGGCACTTTTAAAAACAGCTCATTTAGCTGAAGCCTTTGGGATGAACTATGAAATCCATCACGGCGGGAACTCGCTCAACAACTGGGCTAATCTACACGTAATTCTTGCGATCAAAAACACAACCTACTTTGAGGTACTTTTGCCCTCTGGGGCTCAGAAATATGGCGTAATTGATGACCTGGAACCCGACTCTCAGGGGATGGTAAAAGCGCCTGAGCAAGCTGGTTTAGGTGCAAAGATTGATTTTGATTTAATAAAGTCGAAAACTATTACCACGCTTAAATAGGTAATTAACAACCACACTTTCATATAACATAAATTGGAGAAAAAAATGGATACCAAAGACCTGTTTGATCAAGGACTAAAAACACGAAAACAAGTTCTAGGATCGGAATACGTAGACAACTCAATCAATAATGCAGACGAATTTGGTATGAAATTACAGGAGTTCATCACAACCCATGCCTGGGGTGCTATTTGGGGGCGGGAAGGTATACCTTTAAAGACGCGCAGCATGATAAATATTGCAATGCTTGCGGCTCTCGGTCGAACTCATGAATTTCGGTTACATTTATCTGGCGCCATTAATAATGGCGTAACCAAAGATGAAATCGCCGAAATCTTAATCCAAGTTGGCGGCTATGCAGGTTTTCCTTGCGCTGTAGATGGCTTTAGGCAGGCGCGGGAAGTCTTTAAAGAGAAAAATATCTGACTGGGGATTGCCAATAGGCCGGATCAGATCTCTAACTTATTTCTTATTATTGACGACCCGTGAATAATTAATGCAGTCTAGCATTGTTTTACCCGGGGGAAGTCTATTTGTACGCTAGGCCGAAAAACATAGAAGAGGCACTTTCTACGCTAGCAAGTGACAACTGGAAAGTTTTGGCTGGAGGTACAGATCTTTTCCCCAACTTAAAAGAGGGTGGCGTCAATTTCAACATCCTGGACATAAGTGCGTTAGCCGATTTACGCGGCATTAAGGAAACGCAGGCCGAGTGGATTATCGGCGCATTGACTACATGGGCTGACCTGGAGAAAACACCACTTCCCCGTAGCTTCAATGCGCTTTTACAAGCGGGAAAAGAAGTTGGGTCAATCCAAATACAAAACCGGGGAACTATAGCTGGCAATCTATGTAATGCCTCGCCGGCCGCTGATGGAGTGCCACCGCTGTTGATTTTAGAGGCAAAATTAGATCTCGTGTCCACGCACGGCACTAGAACTATTCCGCTTTCGAAGTTTATAAAAGGCAATAGAAAGACGAGCAGACGCATGGATGAAATTGTTAAATGCATCCGTGTCCCTAAGAAAAAATGCTTTGGCAATAGTGCTTTTTCTAAGTTAGGTGCAAGAGAATATATGGTGATTTCTATTGTCATGACGGCTGCGCGGTTGGAGATCTGCCAACAAAACCGCATCCGCGAGAGCGCTATCGCGATAGGTGCGTGTTCCGAAACAGCCCAACGCATGCCTTCTGTTGAGGCTGCAATAAAAGGTAAATCTATTGAAGAAGCCCTAGGCACCATTAGCTCTGAACACGTTGCTAGTCTTGATCCACTCTCGGATATAAGAGCACCAAGAGAATATCGTTTCTATGCTGCACAACAGCTTATCAAACGAACCTTGATTAATTGTCAGAAGATAGAAGACAATTATGCAAACTAATTTTAGACTAAACGGCCATCAAGTTAAATTACATTGTGATCCCACGGAGAGATTAACTTATGCTCTTCGCGAGAGACTAAACCTAACTGGCACTAAAGTCGGATGTAATGCGGGAGACTGTGGCGCTTGCACTGTTATTATTGATGGAGACGCCTGCTGTGCTTGTCTCGTAGGCGTTGGGCAAATAGACGGCTCAGAAATTACTACTGTTGAAGGTTTATTTGACGAGAGT
The DNA here is from genome assembly GCA_002690995.1 of Rhodospirillaceae bacterium. Lineage (GTDB taxonomy): Bacteria > Pseudomonadota > Alphaproteobacteria > Thalassobaculales > Thalassobaculaceae. The sequence continues at coordinate 15,407 of NZGS01000150.1, read as the reverse complement.
TCTATTTCTGGTTTACAGCAGGAATTTCTAGAAAACGGAGCAGCCCAATGCGGGATCTGTATACCCGGAATGTTGGTAAGCGCCGCCGCACTTATAGGTAAGAATAAAACCCCAACTCGCAAGGAAGTCGAGCATGCGATAGGCGGCGTTCTCTGCCGATGCACCGGATATTCTAAAATAATCTCCTCTATTCTAAATTTTACTGGTAAAAAAACAAAAACTCACAAAAATTCGGCTGTTTCAAGTAAAGTCATCGGACGAAGCCTCCAGCGTATCGACGGGCAAGATAAAGTTACAGGGATTGATAAGTTTGGAGCGGATGACTTCCCAGCAGATGCATTGCTGGCTCGAGTAGTTCGTTCGCCTTATAACCATGCTGATTTTAACATTGGAGATTTAGTTCTTTATAAAAAAGAAAACCCCGGGATAGTTTGTGTGCTTACTGCCAGAGATATACCGGGAGAAAATTGCTTTGGTGTTATACCTGAGTTTGCTGACCAACCAATATTAGCAGAGACGAGAACGCGCTACCCGGGGGAAGGCATCGCAGTGGTTGTTGGCCACAAAAAAACAATAGGAAAGTTAGACCTAAATGAATTTCCAGTTAAATGGAACATCTTAGAGCCGGTGAATACAATGGAGCAGGCCCAGGCAGATGGGGCATCACTGCTGCATCAAAATCGAAAAAACAACATTCTGACGCAAGGTTACGTGAAACGTGGAAATATCGAAAAAGGATTTAAAAATTCGAAATATATTGCGCAAGGTTCTTTTACCACCCCATTTATAGAGCATGCGTATATTGAACCCGAAGCTGGATATGCGATCAGAAAAAACAACCGAATTGAAATCCACGGATGCACGCAAGCACCTTATATGAACAGAGACTCAATCGCGCGTATTATGGGGCTACCTGCAACCTCCGTCCGAGTGATCCCAACGTCTTGTGGTGGGGGATTTGGATCCAAATTAGATTTATCATACCACCCCTACATAGCACTAGCTGCCTGGACACTCGATCGCCCCGTAGGTATCTTATATTCACGTCAAGAGTCCATGCAATCCACGACTAAACGGCATCCCTCGGATATCGAAATAGAAATTGGTTGCGACCCCTGCGGTAAAATTTCGGCTTTAAAATTTGAAGGTAACTTCAATACAGGCGCTTATGCCAGCTGGGGGCCTACGGTAGCTAATCGTGTTCCAGTCCATGCTTCAGGCCCCTACAAAATTCCTAACTATATGGCCAGAAGCAGGGCCATCCACACCACTACACCAAATTCTGGAGCATTTCGAGGCTTTGGGGTCCCCCAAACGGCTATAGCTCTTGAAACAACACTGTCAGAATTAGCGTCTGCTGCAGGTATAGATGAGTTGGATTTCAGATTGCTTAATTGTCTTCGAAATGGTGACCCAACAGTTACAGGACAATCGTTTGAAACTGGGGTTGGCATAAAAACTTGCTTAGAGGCGATAAAGCCTAAATGGAAAAAAGCTATAAAAAGTGCATCTTCGTTTAACAAAAACACAATAAACCCTGTTGATCGACGCGGCGTAGGCATTGCTTCATGCTGGTACGGATGTGGCAATACCTCGATGAGCAATCCTTCGACAATAAGAGTGGGCTTAACAAAAAACTCCCAAATCGTCCTTCACCAAGGTGCAACAGACATCGGACAGGGTTCAAATACTGTGATAACGCAAATATTGGCGGACGCCATAGGCGCCTCAGTAGATTGTATTGAACTAGTAGGTGCTGACACAGACATCACACCAGATGCCGGAAAAACCTCGGCGTCACGCCAAACTTTTATTACCGGAGGCGCCGCTGCACTAGCAGGTATGGAGTTACGCAGACAGATTCTTAGATATGCAAATGCTGGAGAGGATGCACAATTAATCAAAAAGGGAACAAGCCTTTATATTAAAAATAGGAGCAACCTAAACAAGGTTGATCTATCCCATCTTCCCGCAAACCAGTTTGGCTATGTATTAATGGCAGAAGAAACTTACGATCCGCCAACCACTCCTCTAGACGAGAATGGTCAAGGTAACCCATATGCTGTCTATGGTTACGGTGTTCATCTCGTCGAACTAACGGTTGACATTGAACTTGGTAAAATTTGCATTGACCATATCACGGCCGCCCATGACGTGGGCAGAGCGATAAATCCTAATCTGATCGAAGGTCAAATCGAAGGTGGAATAGCACAAGGAATTGGGCTCGCTTTAATGGAAGAATACAAACCCTTTCAAACAGAAAACCTTCACGACTACCTTATTCCCACCTCTGGTGATATCCCAAAGATAGATACGATTATAATAGAAGAACCTGATTGGGTTTCACCGCACGGTGCTAAGGGGCTTGGGGAGCATGTGCTTATTCCAACAGCGCCCGCAATACTAAACGCTATTCGGTATGCTACAGGTGCGACGGTTAGAGACCTTCCAGCCACTCCCGATAAGGTGTTTCGAGCCATCCAAAAGGCTAAAAATACAAATGAATGAGCCACGCCAAAACGATGATAAGATCCGCTGTGATGCATGCCCAGTGATGTGCTATATCGCGGAAGGCCGTTCCGGTGCCTGCGATAGATATGCGAATTGTAAAGGTAAACTGGTGCGCGTTGATCCATTGAAAATAATTGAGAGAAACAAGGAAGTTTCTCTGGTGCCGTTTGCTGAACAACAAAAGGATTGGGACGGTGCTATTATAAATCGAGAAGATGTTTTCGTGACGGGGATCGGGGCCGGAACTACATATCCGGATTACAAACCTGCCCCGTTTATTATAGGCAGCAAAGTTGATGGCGTAGACATAGTTACAGTGGTAACGGAGGGTATTTATAGCTATTGCGGCGTAAAAGTAAAAATTGACACCGACAGGCACATCGGTCCCGAAAAGTCTAGTGTCAGAGCCAATGGAGAACCAGTCGGACATGTGACTACGGGAGAATATGGCTCCCAAATGTTATCAATCGGAGGTGTCAATCATTTAACAGGTGGATCTAAAAAAGAAGGTAGAGCCACATGTTCTGCAATGTTGAGTTTGTGCAATCAAGAAGCAGTTGAACTTTCAATAGACGGCGGGAGCACGATAACGGTTCAAGCTGGTAAGCCTCCGATTGTTAACGGTATCACTGAAGAAAGAATGCGAGTTGGATGTGGCTCGGCTACTATTGGAATGTTCGCGGCTCAGTGGAAAGGCCTCGTGGACGAAGTCGTGATTGTTGATGACCACATAACTGGAGTTGTATCAGAACATCAAGCAGGTAAAGTCATAGATTGGCGAGAGACCGGAATAAGAATTAAGGGGCGGAAATCTACACCTGGGAGGTACTTTCAAGTAGCAGAGCCAGGAAATGGTTGGGGGGGAACCAACATAGATGACCCATTAGATATCTTAGAGGATTTCAATCCTAAGTTTGCAAAGCCTGGACAAACGCTTCTCATGATATCTACCACAGGCGATCAATTCGCTTTTTACAAATTAAATAATGAATTACAGCCGATACAATATGCAATACCGAAAAAACTAATAGCGCCCATTACCCGTATTACTGAAAACTGTGAGCCTGCCCTTTGTTCAGTTTTGTTTGTCGGGGGGGCTGGCGGCTCATTAAGAGCAGGCGTAACGGAAAACCCCGTTCTTTTAACGCAATCCGTAAGAAATTCTCTCACCAATGTGACGTGTGGGGGAGCGCCAGCATATATATGGCCTGGCGGTGGAATTACACTGATGGTAGATGTAACTAGAATGCCGCAAAATTCATTTGGTTATGTTCCAACACCCGCTCTGGTTGCCCCAATCGAGTTCACAATGCGGCACTCAGATTATGAATCTCTTGGAGGTCACACTAACCATGTGGTTTCGATAGACGATGCCATAAAAGGTATTTTAGGACCTCAGAATGATCACGTTCTAACCGATAGCACGATTGAACTTTACAAGAAACAAAACCCCTGGCCCACCCACTCCTACAACTTTAAATGGCGAGAAAATCGACGCAAAGATGAATAAACCCCAAGTGACTTTAATGAATGATGGCAAGCGCTTGCATTTACACCACGGACCCATTGATATTGTTGCTGAAGCTTTTGGGGAAAAGAATTGTGTTAAGCTTGCATACCAAAATTTAGAAACCGAGTTTCAGTCGTTGTTACAAAACTTGGTAAAAGAGCTGCCCATTTTGCGCCGCCCGATTACCTCCCAGGCTAAAAAGCCCATTTACCCGGTAGGTCGGCGTATGCACGATGCCGTATTACCCTTTTCTTCCAACTTCATCACACCAATGGCGGCAGTTGCCGGATCCGTAGCTGATCACATTCTAACCTGCCTGTGCAGGGATCACCGATTTGGAAAAGCCTACGTAAATAATGGAGGCGATATAGCCCTATATCTTGATAAAGACGAAACTTTTGATATTGCGATAATCGAAAACCCCGCCAATCCTAACAAAACTGGGCACATTACAGTTTCCGGGAGGGATAACATCCATGGAATAGCTACTAGTGGAATGCATGGCAGAAGTCATTCGCTAGGGATAGCTGACTCCGTAACTGTTCTAGCCCAGAGTGCCGCTATAGCCGATGCTGCCGCCACATTAATAGCCAATGCAGTTGATATACCCGGATCCCCGGCGGTAATCAGGAAACCCGCTAACGAGTTAACGCCTGATAGCGACTTAGGAGGCCGCTTGGTGACGGTAGATCTCAAGGAAATTCGACAGGGACAAATAGAAGAAGCCGTAAATCGCGGTTTTACCGTCGCAACCAAATATCAAAAACATGGACTTATAAAAGCGGCATGGATTAGCTTACGGGGTACTATTAAAGTCGTTGCCCCACAAGCTCTTACGGGCAAGCTAAACGAAGCTTCTAAAGTACAAAATCATCAATAATATTTTTGAAAGAAAGCAACTATGACGATTGCAAGAATCAGAAAAATGATAACTGTGGTAGATGAAATTCATACTGAAATGGGGCAGCAAATTAATCCTCCAACACGGAAAGCGGCAGCTATAGCAGTGTTCGAAAATCCCTTTGCTGGTCAATATATAGAAGATCTGGGCATACTTGTGCGAATAGGAGAAGAGTTGGGTGCAATTCTTGGAAAGCGCTGCATTAAAGCTCTTGGTATTGAGCCTAGTGCTGTGGAGAGCTACGGCAAAGCCGCTCTAATTGGAGAGAATGGCGAACTAGAACATGGCGCCGCCATACTGCATCCTAGAATGGGTGCGCCCTTGCGAGGGGAAGTCGAGGGAGGGGCAGCACTTATTTCCTCTTCAAAAAAATGCGGTTCTATGGGGGATACGTTAGATATTCCACTTGGCCATAAAGATGCTGCCTACGTAAGAAGCCATTTTGATGGAATGGAGGTGCGTGTAACTGATGCTCCACGGGCCAATGAAATTTTGGTAGCGATTGCTATCACAGACTCAGGGCGACCATTGGCTCGTGTTGGAGGCTTACGTGTCAGTGAAATTGAGGGCGAAGACGGGCTCCGTTAGCTTAAACTACAATTTTACCTGTGGTGAAAAAATAAGGGCGTTAACTTTGTTCCACTTCTCTGAGCTCGGCAAAAACTTTCTTAGCAACAAGCATAGCACCACGAGTAGAGGGCACTCCAATATAACCTGATAGATGCAACATTACTTCAAGCAATTCATCTTCTGTCCACCCTTGGCCCAGCGCAAAACGTAAATGAATTGCCAACTCTTCCTCCCGCGCTGTTGCGATATCAGAAACCACACAAATTAAGGCTCGGGTTTTTGTATCCAATCCTGGACGTGTCCATAGAGCCCCAAAAACTGTCTCCGTTGCGACGTCTAGAAACTTTCGCATAATTGGATCGTCGTAAACGGTCTCGTTTGCTTTTTTATATGCTTCCTCACCATACATGCTCCGACGCATTGCATCGCCTTTTTTATAAAGTTCACTCTTTGTCATGTTTAAATCCTTTAAAACAATAATCCCTAACTATCCGTCTTTTTCGTTACACAAGACCACCAGAAACATCAATGGTTTGCCCTGTAACGTAATCAGCATCTTCAGAAGCTAAAAAACAAATAACCCGTGCTTGATCTTTAGGTTCTGCCACCCGCCCGAGTGGTATCTTTTCCGTTTGCTGTAACTGATCTTCTGGACTTTGCTGTTGCCAACGTGGCTGAATCCGTTCTGTTAGGGTCGTATTTGGAGCGATGGCGTTTACGGTTATGTTAAACTGACCTAATTCTCGGGCAGTTTTTTTTGTAAATGCTATAACACCACCCTTCGCAGCAGCATATGCACTACTACTGATATCACTAAAACCTCGCCCAGCGATTGAGGCCAAGTTGACTACTTTCCCCTTGCCTTGTTCTTTCATGATCGGGACTACTGAATTTGTAAAAATAAACATGCTTTTTAAGTTGAAATTTATTATAGCTTGCCATTCATCTACGGTCAGTTCATCGACCCTGGCAGAAGGGTTGGAAATTATAGTACTTCCGCCAACACCGTTGATTAAAATATCGATGCGTTTGTTATTTTTGATAATATTTTCCAGCGCCTTATCGGCTGCTTTTGGATCAAGAGCGTCAATACAATAGGTTACAATGGACCCTGCAAGCTCTTGAGAGAGCTCCATTGACATTTTTTCAAGGCGGGCTTCGTCTGTATCAATACCAACCACGATCCCCCCTTCTTTAACTATTATTCCTGCCGCAGCTCTGCAAATACCACTGGCAGCAGCTGTAATAACAGCAACTTTTCCTTTAAACCGCATTAATTCAGATCCTCCCATACCATGTCTGGTCAATTTTTGGCTTGGCTCAAAGATATATCAACACGAATACGGTGTTGGAGACATTTATCATCAAGCGGATATCAGCGATTTACCTTAATAGATTCGACTCTACTCAGAAAAGCTTCTATATCTTGTAGTTGTGATATATATAGCTACTAAATGTGACCCCAAATGTTATCTACCGATACAATTTCTGACGCAATTGAAGAATACGGAATAAGGCTTTTACCAAATGACCTTATTAACAAGATAGCCGCCGGCGAGGTAATTGAACGTCCAGCCAGCGCGGTCAAAGAATTAGTTGAAAATTCTATCGATGCGGGGGCAACTAAGATTGAAATTATCATGCGCAACGGTGGCCGAACCTTTATCAGTGTTACTGACAACGGCTGTGGTATGTCAAAGCGAGACCTTGTACTTGCAGTTGAACGCCATGCAACCTCAAAATTACCAACCGATAATCTCGACAGTATAAGTACTTTAGGTTTTAGGGGAGAAGCCTTGCCGTCAATAGGGGCTGTAAGCCGGCTAACCATTAAAACGCGATCAAAAAAAATGGATACAGGCTGGAGCATAAATGTTACCGGGGGAGATATTGAAGCAGTGGTGCCCTCCTCTTTAAAAATAGGGACACAAGTTGAAATACGGGATTTATTTTATGCCACACCAGCACGACTGAAATTTCTTAAGACCGATCGTACAGAGACAGGTCGCACGATAGAGATGATACGTCGAATAGCCATGGTTAATCCAAATATTTCATTTACCTTAAACGATGGCACTCGAACGAATATCCGTTTTAACGGAGCTCAGGGTAACCTTCCAAATATACAACTATCACGAATTGGTGAAGTATTAGGGCGAGATTTTGAAGAAAATTCGGTATTAATCGAAGCAGAACGCGAAGGATTTATATTGACAGGATATGCGGGCCTACCAACGCTCAATAAGAGAACCTCAAGCCACCAATTTCTGTTCGTTAATGGTCGATCTGTTCAAGATAAATTACTTTATGGAGCAGTAAGAGCAGCCTATTCAGATTTTCTAGCCTACGACAGGCACCCGTTTGTTGTATTATTCCTTAATGCACCTGGGAGCACTCTGGACGTTAACGTTCATCCAGCCAAATCCGAGGTTCGTTTTCAAGAACCTGGACTAGTTCGTGGTTTAATTATCGGTGCGCTAAAAAAAGCCCTCTTGGAGGCAGGTTACCAGACGTCATCAACAATATCTAATGCGGCACTAGGCATTTTAAACAAATCTATTTCTAAAATTTCACCCACTGGCGTAAGGAGCTCCGGCCAATCCTATAAAACTCATGAACCATCTCAGAATAATTACCTTCCTTCCTCGTTCGCAAACAGCGAAATAGCCTATGGTCACTTAGACCTGAATTCTGCACCGATGGCACGAACTGATAGTCCTTCTCACCAATCATCTGAGTCGTTAAACGAAATAGCTTCATTCCCTTTAGGCGCGGCACAGGCACAGCTCCATAAAAATTATATAGTTGCTCAAACAAATGAAGGGTTAGTCATTGTCGACCAACATGCAGCGCACGAGCGGTTAGTTTATGAAAAAATGAAAATTGACCTTAAAGAAGGAGGAATAAAGCGACAAGTCTTGCTAATTCCAGAAGTTGTTGACTTGGAACATGTAAAAATCCAGAAACTATTAGAACTTAAAAATGACTTTGCCCGATTAGGACTAATTCTCGAAAAATTTGGTGAGGGAGCAATATTGGTTCGCGAAATTCCAAGTATACTTGGCGACATAAATGTAAAAAACTTAATCATTGATATTGTTGACGAACTTGAAGAGTTCGGTTCCTCAACAGTTTTAGAAGATAAGTTAGGTCATATCTGCGGCACAATAGCTTGCCATTCTTCCGTAAGATCAGGTCGAACTCTTCGCGTTGAAGAGATGAACGCGTTATTACGCGAGATGGAAGCAACCCCTCATTCCGGGCAATGCAATCACGGAAGACCGACTTATGTGGAGCTTAAACTAAGTGATATAGAGAAACTTTTTGGGCGTCGGTAAAGAATTACACCCCAAATGTTATTCTTCGAGAACCAATGCGACATCTGCTTGACGATTTTAATCAGTAGCATTATCTTCTGACCACTATGGTTGTTGACTCAAGAAATCTCCTTTTACGACTTACGAACCCGGTCCTTTAGAGGTGCCGGGCGCAAAGGCGTTTCCAGAAAAATCGTTTCGCCTTAAGACAAATACTTTTTAAAGATTTTCTATAGATTTCAACCACAGGGATATTCACCATGACGCGTATGCCAATTAACAAATACCAAGCCTACCCTACTATCCCGATTACGAACCGACAATGGCCCGGTAAGACGATTAGTAATGCTCCTATTTGGTGTAGTGTAGATTTGCGAGATGGCAACCAGGCACTTGTAGACCCCATGGATGGGCCTAGAAAACACCGTATGTTCAAAACATTGGTGGAAATGGGCTTTAAGGAAATTGAAGTAGGTTTTCCTGCTGCTTCAGACACTGATTTCAATTTTGTTAGAGAAATCATTGAACAGAATCTCATTCCTGCGGACGTTACTATACAAGTTCTGACGCAAGCTAGAGAAGAATTAATACAACGTACTTGTGAAAGTTTATTAGGATCAAAAAATTGTATTGTTCATCTATACAATTCAACCAGTACTCTTCAAAGGCGTGTGGTATTTGAAAGCGATCGAAATGGCGTCAAAGAGATAGCTGTTGATGGTGCCAAGATGGTTAGAGATCGAATTTCCATGCTAGAAAATTCTGGCAGTCAAGTAAGATTGGAATACAGTCCAGAAAGCTTTACCGGCACCGAACTTGACTACGCTTTAGAAGTTTGTGAAGCCGTAATGGATATTTGGCAGCCTACTAGTGAAAACCCCACAATAATCAACTTGCCATCAACAGTTGAAATGGCCACGCCTAATATATTTGCAGATCAAATTGAATGGATGCATACAAACTTTAGAAACCGTGAAAAAGTAATTCTATCTGTCCATCCGCATAACGACCGGGGCACAGGTGTGGCAGCTGCCGAACTTGCACAAATGGCTGGTGCGGATAGGGTAGAGGGAACATTATTCGGCAACGGTGAAAGAACTGGCAATGTTGATATTGTCACATTAGGGCTAAATTTATTTACCCAGGGCGTCGACCCACAACTCGATTTTTCAAATATCAATTCACTTATGGATACGGCCATCCACTGCAATCAACTTCCAATTCATGCGCGGCACCCCTACGCAGGTGAACTTGTGCATACGGCGTTTTCGGGCTCGCATCAAGACGCTATTAATAAGGGGATGAAAGCAATGGAAACTGCTAATAGTCCATTATTTGAAGTACCCTACCTACCAATAGATCCGAAAGATATAGGACGAGACTACGAGGCGATTATTCGGGTGAATAGCCAGTCCGGTAAGGGAGGTGTGTCATATATCTTAGAAAACGACTACTCCATCCGATTGCCCAAGGCGGCTCAGGCTCAGTTTAGTCAGGTTATTCAGAAAATTACTGATGCTACCAGCCAAGAAATAACGCCTGAAGAAATTTGGAAAGCTTTCCAATCAACATTCATAGAGCAAAATGGCCCGTTTCAGCTCATCTCCTTCTCCTCCGAAGCAGCATCGCGTTCCAATGACCTTGAGCGCATGACGGCGACGGTTACTTTCGATGGGACCCAATACGAAATAAAAGGAACCGGAAATGGACCCATCGCAGCTTTTATTCAAGGTATGCGCGATACATTTGATCTTAAGTTTCGTCTCAAGGACTATACTGAACATACACGAACAGCAGGTTCAGCATCTGAAGCGGCCGCCTATATAGAACTTAAAGTTCCAGATGAAGATGGCGAGAGCGTATTCGGCGTTGGAATTGACACGTCTATTACGCTCGCACCGATTAAAGCCGTGATCAGTGCATTAAACAGGATGTAGACCCAGAAACCTATTTAAAATAGTTTTATCTGTTAGGGTGATGGTTTTGTGTCAGAGAAAGCGGACAATTCGTTTCCTCGATCAGATATACCTTTTAAAGCTGGGAAAATATTAGGATCAAACAATCCCTTATGCCTGATATTTATATAATCAAATGCGCAAATTGTTGTAATGTCGGCAAGCGTAAGGGTATCGCCGTGTAACCATTCGTTGGATTGCTCCGCCTTTCGTTCTAACTCTTCTAATCCCCAAATGATCTGTCTTTGCAGATAATTTAACCACTCTTCACTCACTTTTTCTGGTGAACGGCGTGTCTTTTCATAGCCTGACGCCACGGCCTTTTCCATAACACCATGCGCGATGGCAACAGAGCGCAACACGAGGCGACGCGCCAAACCTGTTTTTGATAGAAATTTTCCATCTTGATCTTTGGTTTCCAGTAAATAGTCAATTATCGCTGAGCTATCGATTAAAATCTCATCATCATCTAGTACTAATGAAGGAACACGCCCTAATGGGTTAAATTTAGCAATGTCGTCAATAGAATCCGCAGTTGCCAAAAAACGTTGTTCAAAGTCGATTTCTAGCAGCCTCATTAACGCAGCTACTCGTCTAACAAATGGAGACACATTTCGCCCAATTAAAATCATTATTTTTTCCTTACTAAAATTAAAAATCTGGACCCTATTTAAATTACCCAAAGACACTCAAATGCGACATAATATTTCACGTAAAAGTGGTTTTTGTCACAAAGTTGTTGTAAATTATTACTGGAAAAGCTAATTTTTCGCTAATAATATCCACAATAGGCCATTGGAGATCCGGAGGTTATCATGGATGACGTCAAAGAGGTAGACGCGGACACAAGACAAGGCTTACGCATTTTGGCTGATAGTACCAAATTAAAAGGTACGGAAGGAGTGGCACGTAGGCTTAACAAAGCAGCTGAGAGTGGATCACAATCTGACTACGATCAAGCGGAAACCATCTTCGATTCATTACCCGTTGATAAAAGACAAACGATAAAGGTTACTGCGGAAACAAAAGCAGAAACTATTCGATTGACGAATGAGAGAAGAAAAGAATCCGCTAACAAAAAGTCAGAACCCGTTAAGCCTGCTCTCGATGCAAAAGATGAGCTTGACGCTCTCAAGGAAGAGATGGAACGAGCGCTTAAGGGCTAACTTCAGCCGAGTTAAGGTTTGGTAATATGAGAACAGCGGCAACTATTTGGACACTAAACAACGTCATTAATCCTGCCGCATACGATTGATGATGGTCGAACATGTTCCCCAAAAACCAAGGACTTACAGCCGCAAAAAGATATAAAATGACGTTGACTGCCGCGTAATTCTTACCGTAATCCATAGATCCAAACGCCTCTCTGACAAGCATTGGAGAGAGCATTACAATCGCCCCAACGACAAGGCCAGTCACCGAACAACCAAACCAAAGTAGGGCTGTCGTTTCGGCAAAGCTTACTATGAGAACTCCTAACCCCTGAAAGGCGTAACAAAAAGTTGCTATTTTTGTCACTCCATAGATACGGCTAGCATAAGCAGTTATTAAACGGCCTATAGCGGCTGATATTGCAACGATAGTAACGGAAATTACAGAGGCAAATTCGCTAGTTTGTTGAAGAGCAATAGGTATTTGATGAGCGAGAAAACCAACCTGGCCAGCAAGTGCCATACCTGCCGCAATCGCAATTCTCCAGAAAACTTTTTTTTTCAATAAGTTTACCGCTATAAGGTTTTTAGATTGAACTGGAGTGACCGACTGCACAGTTGCCGGTTTTGTCAACGCAAGTATGAACGCTAAGATGCATAATACAAAGAAAACTATTCCACCTGCGAAAATCATTGTCAGGGAGAAACTGAGCTTTTGTATAGCATACATCATGACGGGTGGAATTATAGCGCCTCCAACACTTGCTCCGGTAAGAGAAAGTCCCAATGCCCATCCAAAATCTTTAAAAAAACATGGGGAAAGTGTAGCGCTAATAGTTGCAGCGCCAACTGCCGGATAGGCAAAACCCATTATTCCGTAGCACACGAATATTAACCAAAGGTCGTGCGCCCAGCTTATTCCTACAAGCGAAAAACCGATGCAACATGCGCCTATAAAGACAACCCAACTTGCCCCCTTTTTATCTATTAAATATCCAACAAAAAGTGTTCCGGGCAAACTTGAAATCCAAAAGATCGTAATTCCCGTTGAAATTTGACCGATTGACCATCTGCCGTCCCCCGTTAGAGCTGTTAAGTAGACACTATGCCCGTAAAATACAGAACCCCAAGCAATTGCCGCCATTAAAAAGCAAACACAAATGATGCAAGACTTCGGGTTGGTCAGTGGTAAAAATTTGAACACTAAAAGTTTCATCCGCTAAGTCTTATCAATTTCACTACTATCGGGTAAACCTGGGATATGACGATACAAAGAGTCGACGAAGCCCCCATCTANTAGGATATTTTGGCCTGTNANATAATTGGCCTCGGGCGANANTAGAAAACTGATTACGTTGGAGATATCTTCTGGATTTCCTACCCTGCCCCAAGGCACTAGAGCAGCTCTTTCTTTAGCTATCTGGTTATTTTCATAAACTTTCTGTGTTAAAGGGGTACGGATCATCCCGGGTGAAACCGTATTTACATTTATTCCATCACATGCCCATTCCTGTGCAAGTACCTGACAAAGAGATANCAAGGCGGCTTTGCTAGGACTGTATGCCCCCATACCTGGGTGCGCTCCCATCCCCGACATGGAGGCGACAGCAACTAAGGCCCCCTTTGACTCTTTAAGCGCAGGGTATGCAGCTTGCGCCAGAAGCAGCGTTGCGCGGGTATTCACATTCAATAATTTGTCCCATTTTGATACAGGAAGATCTATCAGAGGAGCAGGGCTTGTTATACCGGCATTACTCACTATTGCGTCCAACCCACCAAACGCCTTAAGGGCTTCATCAACTAATTTTGCTGGACACTGTGCCTCAGAGAGGTCTCCTATTAGCAACTTTATATCAGCTCCCAATCTTCCTACTTCGTCAGCAAGAGATTTAAGATCATCTGTTAACCTGATCTCACAAGCTGCAATTTGTAATTTTTCATTCTTTTGATTCGCTATTTGTGCTAATTTTCGGATCGTAGACCCACCAATACCTGGGCTAGCACCCGTTACAATGGCCCTCATATACCTGCCTTCTAAATATTGTCTACCAAGACAAATATCATATTGCCTTCTAACATGAACTGGCAAACGCCAATCAGGTGCCATTTCACACCCATGATAAAACAAATTTATTGAAGCAGAGCCTCCTAAAAAAACCTCATAAAGTTTACATTANGGTTTCNNNATAAANGGGGGACTATTTCCAATGACACTAAGCAGCATCTCTGACCACGACGTAAGCTCTGAAAAATATCTTCGTGGTAAGTATTCGATTTGCGGAGTTGGAGAAACAACTTATAGACGCGGTTCTGAAGAATCAACGCGATCACTCGCCACTTGGGCCATATCAAATGCTATGGCCGATGCAGGGATGAAACCAGAGGATGTTGATGGCATGCTAAGTTATTCCGGAAACGACTCAACTCATGCACCTTGGGTTGCTGGAGACTTGGGAATAAGACTAAACTTCTATATGGATGTTCACGGTGGCGGTTCTTCAACGGAAGCCCTTATTGGTATTGCAATGGGTGTTATTGAGGCTGGCATGTGTAAAACCGTTGCTATTTACAGAGCCATGAATGGATATTCTGCTGTGAGGATAGGAGGCACAGGTGCGCGTTCGGCAGTGCCAATTACGGGGGATCAAATTCACCACAGAGCGTATGGCTGGCAAAGTGCTGGCCAGATGTTCGCTCCAACCTTTCTTCGCCATATGTATGATTACGGTACCACCCCAGAACAAGTAGCCGGTGTAAAAGTAGCGCATTCAAAGCATGCTTCTAATAATCCAAAGGCTTACTACAAAAAAAGATACACTATTGAAGACGTGATCAACTCACGAATAATTTGCAAACCGCTTCATTTACTTGATTGTTGTGTGGAGACGGACAATGCCACTTGCATTATTGTAACAAGGACCGAAAGAGCGCGAGATTGTATCCACCCACCGGCTGTAATTCAGTCTGTCGTTGGAAGATGTTGCAAACCTCGTATCGATATGCACTACCAACACGGACCAATCTCGACGGTAGCAGGATATTACGCAAAAAAAATACTTTGGCCAAATGCGGGGCTGGGACCTGAGGACGTAGACATAACAGGGTCTTATGACGCATTCACGTTCACAACTATGCTGCAGCTTGAAGATTATGGGTTCTGCAAGAAAGGTGAAGGTGGCTCATACGTATCAGACGGAACTATAGAGCTCGGGGGCAAACGACCTAACAATACCTCTGGGGGCCATTTATGCGAGGGTTACACACATGGAATGAATATGGTTATTGAAAACACACGGCAACTTCGCGGCGATGTTGACGATACATGCCCAATAGGACCGGATGGCAAAAGAAAACATTCACATGACTACAGCGAAGGTGGTTGCAGGCAGGTTAAAAATGTGGAAGTCACAGCGAATTTAGGGTGGGCAATGCCTGGAACTGGATCCGCCATGGGAAAGGCTAAAGACCCCAGAAAAAACGAGGGGAAAAAAA
>NZGS01000149.1 GCA_002690995.1 Rhodospirillaceae bacterium | reverse complement strand
TGTCAGTGGGGCAAACCATGTTGGGAAGAGAGATGTTTTGCTGCCTGACCATTCTGAAGTCTAAATCAGACGATTAAATGCATTATGAGTCTTATATGATAAATAAGATTTTGAGTGGCCTAATAGTAGCCATTTTTTTCCTATATACTAATCCATTAATCTGTCTAGAGAAAAAAGAAGACCTCGCCGAAATAAAGCGTATCGAACGTTACCTCAACAACATAACAACATTGAAATCTAGTTTTATACAAATAAGCAGTAACGGCGAAAGGCTGGATGGGGATATTTTCATCAGTCGCCCAGGACGGTTGCGTGTGCAGTATGAGACCTCTTCACCAGTCCTTTTGGTGGCTAACGGTTCAACACTCACCTATGTCGATTGGGAACTAGAGGAAATTAGTTATATCCCTACTTCCGAAACGCCATTGCGGGCACTTATCGCGCCACGAATAGAGTTGGACCAATTTTTCAAATTAGGGAAGCTAGAACGTGGGTTAGGTACTCTTTCGATAACCCTTTATAATTCAGAGGATGAAAGTGCTGGCTACTTTAAGCTGCTTTTTGCTGATAAACCGTTGCAGTTGAAACAATGGTTTTTAAAAGACGCTACAGGTACATCAGTAAAAATATCCCTTTTGGACGTAGAGCGAGAGTTAGAGTTAAAAGACGACCTTTTTATTGTAGACCCGTTTCTTTTTGAAAAAAATAAAGATAAATAACTCACTTTTCTTTTATAAAAGGTCGGATAGGAAGCCCAAATACGCCGGCATCGTTTTTATTTTCAACCCCAATAGCCGAATGGGCCGTTCGTCGTTTGCGGTTTCTAGACCTAAAAATCACATCCCAACAGCTCAGNATAGTTGAATAATTAGAGTCTGTATCTTTTTGAATGGNGTGATGGNNCGTTCCATGNATGGAAGGTGTAACGATAAGAGTAGAGATCCANTCATCCCATTTTTNAGAANTTTNAANGTTTGAATGATGAAAACCCGACGAAATCAAAACCAACATTTCAAAACTCGCTATTGAAGAAAACGAAATATCAAATAAGATAATGGCGACGAGTCTAAGACCAGTTGATAATAAAACTCCCCCAAAATTAAAACGAATTGACGTTGTAAGATCTAAAACTTGATCTAAATGATGAACTTCATGAAACTTCTATAAAAATTTAATATCATGGTTGGCTCTGTGCCACCAGTAAATGAGAAAATCTAGTAGCAATAAGTAAATAACAAGCTCTGCTCCGAAAGGAAAATTTTGAGGTCGTCAGCCGAGGGCATTTGGACTTCCTCATTGGGGAAGGGGTAAGATAATTAATAACGAGAGAATAGAATTAATAGACCACAGTCCTAAATTATTTCTAATCCGAAATCTTTGAGCTTTACTTTGAACGATGGGTTTAATCTTTTCGAAGGCAAAAATAATTATCAATNCCAAAAGAACGATTGCTATCTTGTAATGTATCAAGGTTTGCGTAAAGTCATCCATAGTGATCATATGGCACTTCTAAAATGTAATGCCAAGCACCGAAACTAAAAATGCAATAGGTTTATTTAGGCTAGAAGAGTATGGAAGATGCAAAACGACGCCCGTTAATTGGAATATCTGCTTGTCGAAGCGAGGAAGCTATTCATCCTTTCAACCGNGTGAGCGAGAAATATATCTTGGCAATCTTAGACCCCACATGCGGTACCCCTGTTATTATCCCAGCAATACAGGATATGAGACCCGAAATAGACCATTCAGATTATATAGACGGCCTACTTTTGACTGGTAGCCCAAGTAATGTGAGACCANTTGAGTATAGTGGAACNCCGAGTGTCGAGGGAACTAAGCATGATGTGGCGCGCGATGAGACGATGATACCGCTGATCAGGAGATGTTTGCAAAAAAAAATCCCCATTCTTGGTCTTTGTCTTGGTATTCAAGAGTTAAACGTTGCTTGTGGTGGTTCATTACACCAGCGCATTTTTGATCTCGAAGATAAGTTCGATCACAGAATGAGGCGGGATGTGGACGATCATGCAAAAAGGTACCGGCCAGCACACAACATACGTATTACCGAAGGTGGTTTACTNAACAAAATTACAGGNGNAGAAGAGGTGAATGTGAACTCACTTCATGCACAAGGTATCGACCAGTTGGGGGACGACTTAACAATAGANGCAGTTGCGCCGGATGGTATAATAGAGGCNGTTAGCTTGAAAAATGCAGATCAGTTTGCACTTGGCGTCCAGTGGCATGCGGAGTGGCCAAGGCCAATAAGTTCTTTTAATGANAAAATATTTAGGCACTTTGGAAAGNAATGCCGGTCTTATGCAAAAACTAAAAAATTTNGTTCNTTGGGGGTTTAGGCAACGCGGTCACCCTTTTTGATTGTTGCCGCACGATTGTCTACTCCCGGAAGCATTTTTGCTGGGTCACGGGTAACTACCAGGTCGATAACAGTTGGGCAGTTGGTGTTGTGTAGTCCCTTCGAAATNGCCTCCCGTATCTTGTTTGGATCCTCAACCCGTATGCCTTCGCACCCTAATGCTTCAGCGGTGCTTGCATAATTTGTTTCAGCCAAATCGCTAGACTGATACGCACCTTCGCCATACATAAGATGCTGCAGTGCTTTCACATAGCCTGAAGCAGCGTTATTTACGACGATCATCGTAAAAGCTAACTTCATCCTTCTGGCGGTCTCCAATTCTCCCAAGGTCATATTGAACCCGCCATCACCAGTAATAGAAACAACAGGACCTGCATTGGCTAAACTGGCTCCCATTGCGCCAGGAAGTCCATAACCTATGGAAGCAAAACCTCTATCTGGGAGGAAGCCTCGGCCTGCCTGTTTTGTATCAAATAACAAACCTCCCCAATGGGCTGCAAAACCACCATCGGCAACAAGAATTGCATCTTTAGGAAGAACAGAATTTAGTTCATTCATTAGCCTCGCCATGTTTATAGGTACTTCATTAGAAGTTAATCTTGGTGCCACTGATTTCCGCCACTCTTCCATTTTTGTTTGAACCATTGAGCAATAATCAAGTCGCAAATCTAATAGGCGTTCTGCATCATTACTCATAGCCATATCTAACTCTTCTATTGTTGCCTTTGCATCTCCCCAAAGGCTGACGTCGGGTTGGAGGGTGCGGCCAATCTCTTCAGCCAATAATTCAATATGAATCAGTGGAATATTATTAGGCGGTAACGAAAATCGTTTTGTAGCGATCTCACCCAGTTTGCATCCAATCACTAAAAGGCAGTCACTGTTTTCTATGACATCATTGGCAATGCGGTCATACCGTCCAAATAGTCCTGCATTGAGGCTACTCGTGCAGGCTATTGCACCCTTACCTGTCATGGTATGAGCTACGGGAATTCCATATTTCTTAGAAAAGTTCTCAAGGGTATTTGCAGCGCCGCTGATATGCACACCGCCACCAGCTAAAATTAGTGGTGCTTGCGATTTTTTGAGTAATTCTTTTGCTTTAAATATTGACCCTTGAGATGGTCGTATTCGCATTGCCGGCGCGGCTTGGAAATTTTGAACAGTGTCGAGTTCGTCTGGATTGAAAGGAAAAGTCGCATGGCATATGTCCTCGGGAATATCTAGGACCACTGGCCCAGGCCTGCCGGACGTTGCAACTTGGAATGCTCGGCGAACAAGCTCTGGAAGCCGTTCTATCATTTCAACCCTTATCAGTTCCTTAACAGCTGGTCTCAATATCTCGACTTGGTGACTTTCTTGCGTCATATTTTTCCAGGAATGCAGCCTGTGGCTATTTCCCACAACTGCTACCAAAGGAGTGCCGGAGTTTAATGCTTCCACAAGTCCTGTAACCAGGTTAGTTGCGCCTGGGCCAAGAGTAGCGTCCACAACACCGACACGTTGGGTAATTTTTGCATAAGCGTCTGCCGCGAAAACGCCGCTTCTTTCGTCATTAATTAGCGAGTGTGTTAACCCTAGGCGCCGTGCCGCGTCGTAAAATGGAAGTAGTTGAAACCCGCCCATTCCAAACATTGGGCCGATACCCTGCGCTCTTAAGAGTCGGGCGATCGCTTCTCCGCCTGTCATTTCATTGGTGTCAGCCATATTAGATGTATTCCTACTTCGATGATCAAGTTTTTAACGCCAAAACCGTTGATAGACGCTTGCAGAATGTACAATAATAACTTGATGTAGCAAAAGAGGGAAAATCTTCAGTTCGACGCCGCGGCTACACTATTGTCGTACAACCATCATTTTTTTTATCTCGGCGATCGCTTTTGCCGGGTTTAAGCCCTTAGGGCAGGTTTTTGTACAGTTCATAATGGTATGGCAACGGTACAGTCTAAATGGATCTTCTAAGTTATCTAGGCGTTCTCCTGTATACTCGTCTCGAGAGTCAGCTATCCAACGATAAGCTTGAAGGAGTATTGCTGGCCCGAGATATCTGTCTCCATTCCACCAATAACTGGGACACGAAGTTGAACAACTGAAACAAAGCACGCATTCCCACATCCCGTCTAACTTAGCTCTTTCTTCCACGGATTGCCTGCGCTCGGTATCAGGTGGGGGAGGTGTTTTCGTTTTGAGCCAAGGTTCTATCGATTCCAACTGTGCATAGGCTGTTGAAAGATCTGGAACCAAATCTTTTATTACTTCCATGTGAGGCAAGGGATAGATTTTTACATCTCCGCTAACTTCATCTATAGGTTTAAGACATGCCAGTGTGTTTGTACCGTCAATGTTCATCGCACAAGAACCGCATATACCTTCCCGGCACGACCGACGGAAGGTCAACGTGGTATCCGTCTCATTTTTAATTTTGATAAGGGCGTCAAGCACCATTGGTCCACAATCGTCCAAGTCAATCTCGTAGGTGTCAATTCGCGGGTTTTCTTCCGTATCAGGGTCATACCTGTATACCTTGAACGAACGGGTGCTCCCAGAAACTTTTGGTGCACTATAAGTAACACCCGTTTTAATTCTAGAATTTGCTGGAAGAGAAAATTCAGCCATTGTTTTTGGTCATTCCTTTATAGTCAATTTAAAAATGTTAAGTGTTAGTATACACGGGCAGCTGGTGGTATAGGCTCAATCTCGTTAGATAGCGGGCTTTGATGAACATCCCTATAAATAACACTATATTTATTTTTTTCATCCAGCCACATGCAGGTGTGTTTCATCCAGTTTTCATCATCTCTGTCCGGGAAATCTTCGTGAGCGTGGGCTCCTCGGCTTTCTTTTCGGAGATCCGCTGACGTTAGCGTAACGATTGCTTGCCCGATTAAGTTGTCTAGTTCCAGCGCCTCGACGAGGTCTGAGTTCCAAATTAATGAGCGATCGCTGACGGATATATCTGGCATTGTTCCAGCTATTTCCATTATGTTTTTAACACCGGCATCTAGTGTTTCTGTATCGCGAAAGACCGCCGCGTGTCGTTGCATTGATAGTTGCATTTCGTGCCTTATCTCTGAGGCTTTCTTAGGACCTGAAGCATTTCTTATCTTGTCTAAGCGTCCAAGCGCAAAGTCCCCAGAACTACTTGAAAGCGGTTTGTGAGCAGCACCTGGTGTGACTGTCTCAGCCGCTCTGTAGGCAGCAGCGCGTCCGAATACCACGATATCGAGCAAACTATTCGTGCCCAAGCGGTTTGCTCCATGAACGGATACGCAGGCAGCTTCGCCAATTGCCATCAAACCGGGGCAAACGCGATCTGGGTCATCCGCTGACGGTGCAAGCACTTCGCCGTGATAGTTTGTTGGGATGCCGCCCATATTATAATGGACAGTAGGCATGATTGGGATTGGTTCCCGTGTAACGTCGACGCCAGCAAAGACTTTTGCTGTTTCAGAAATACCAGGTAGTCTGAGTGCTAGTACGTCTGGGTCAATGTGTTCTAAATGCAGATTGATGTGATCGTTCTTGGGTCCAACTCCTCTGCCTTCGTTAATCTCTATCGTCATTGAGCGACTGACGACATCTCTGGAAGCCAAGTCCTTGGCGGTCGGTGCGTAACGTTCCATAAAACGCTCTCCCTCTGAATTCGTTAGGTATCCACCTTCACCTCTGGCACCCTCCGTTATCAGACAGCCTGCTCCATAAACACCAGTGGGGTGGAACTGCACAAACTCCATATCTTGTAGAGGCAGGCCAGCGCGTAGGACCATGCCGTTTCCGTCGCCTGTACAAGTATGTGCCGACGTACAGGAAAAATATGCCCTGCCGTAGCCGCCAGTTGCCAGAACCGTCTGGTGCGCTCTAAATCTGTGGATTGTGCCTGTTGCCAGATCCATAGCCATGACACCTCGACAATTCCCTTCGTCATCCATAATGAGGTCAAGTGCAAAGTATTCGATGAAAAATTCTGCGTTATTAGCAAGGCATTGTTGGTACAACGTATGTAAAATTGCATGGCCCGTTCTATCTGCTGCTGCGCAAGCCCGTTTTGCCATTCGCTTTCCATTATCTAGTGTGTGC
This sequence comes from Rhodospirillaceae bacterium, assembly GCA_002690995.1. GTDB lineage: Bacteria > Pseudomonadota > Alphaproteobacteria > Thalassobaculales > Thalassobaculaceae. The sequence goes on along the minus strand of NZGS01000149.1, from coordinate 35,834 downwards.
CCCCCAAACGGGCGCTGATATATTTTCCCTTCCTCAGTTCGAGAAAATGGAACACCGTAATGTTCTAGTTCAATTACAGCGGGGATTGCATTTCTACACATATATTCAATCGCATCTTGATCCCCCAACCAGTCCGAACCTTTAACCGTGTCGTACATATGGAACTGCCAATTGTCGCCTTCGCCCATATTATCTAGGGCTGCACCTACGCCGCCTTGCGCCGCGACTGTATGACTACGGGTTGGAAAAACTTTAGTAATGCAAGCTGTCTTTAGTCCTTCTGTCGTCATTCCAAGGGTTGCTCTAAGGCCGGCTCCGCCAGCCCCAACAACAACCACGTCATACGTATGATCAATAATTTCGTAGGATTTCATATTAATTTACCTTTTACAAAGCGAGCTTCAAAATCGAGAAGACTGCAACTACCCCCAAAGTTATTCCAAGAAATTTCAAGGCGATCAAAAGCCCAAACTTCCATCTTTCTTTATGTATATAGTCTTCTATCACGACTTGAACACCCAAAGTGGAGTGATAGACCATGGTTGATACAAATAAAATCATGAAAATACTTATCACCGGTGACGAAAACCAGTTAACAACTGCTGCGTGATCAGCGCCAACTATACCAATGATAGAAATAGCAAACCAAACAGTGAGCGGTATAAGGGCCANTGCCGTCAGCCTCTGCATCCACCAGTGGTGCGACCCTTCTTTGGCTGATCCAAGTCCTCGGACNCTTGCTAAGTGNGTTTTCATGGNGTTATCTGNCATAAATTTTGACCTCTAGTCAGATAGAAATGCCTATTATCCAAGCANCTGCAGTNAATAAAACCGAAGCTCCAACTGTTGCATANCCNGATTTATAAACGGTGCTCANTTCNAAACCAAATCCNGCGTCCCAAAATAAATGACGAANACCATTGCAAAGATGGTAAAACAAAGCCCATGTAAAACCTACTAAAACTAGTTTTCCAAACCAGCTAGTTATAATGGAATTCACCATGTTAAAATAGTTCTCCCCAGCCGCTGTTGCTAGTATCCATGCTATTAATAAAATTATGCCAAACGATAGTGCTATACCGGTTGCTCGATGTGTTATGGAGAGAATTGATGTCAGTTGAGGCCGATAGACTTGAAGGTGCGGTGAAAGCGGCCGGTTTGAGCTTGTCATATTTTTCCCCTAGTTTTGGATCATAAATTGCCGACAGTTTGACAGCAAGAGACGTTGTCCCGATTTATAGTCAAATTTATAATGGAATTCAATACTAGCAGAGTGATGTTATAACCAAATTTTTGTCGTTAAGCCCAATGAGTAGCTTGAACTAATCTTTGTGACGATATTAAATCAAATGACAGCAGGGACAAGTCCTATAATTTAAAATAGGTATATTTTGGGAGAACTTTTATGACCGAACAAAGCCTGATAAAGGTAACCGATGAAGTCAAGAGAACGGCATTAATCGACAACGAAAAGTATCTTCAGGAATATGAACGCTCAATAAACGATCCGGAAAATTTCTGGGCCGAGCATGGACAACGGATTGATTGGATAAAGCCTTATACCCGTATCAAAGATGTCTCTTATTCTGAAAAAGATCTGCACATCAAGTGGTTCTACGACGGCACCCTAAATGTCTCTTCAAATTGCTTAGACAGGCATCTTGAAAAGAGGGGTGATCAAACAGCGATAATTTGGGAGGGAGATGATCCCAAAGAAGATAAAAGAATAAGTTTCAAAGAACTGCATTCTGAGGTGTGCAAATTTGCCAATGCGCTCAAAGAGTTAGGTGTGAAAAAGGGTGATCGCGTAACGATCTATATGCCAATGATCCCAGAAGCGGCCGTAGCCATGCTAGCGTGTGCTCGGGTAGGGGCTATTCATTCAGTAGTTTTTGGTGGATTTTCACCGGATGCCTTGGCTGGACGAATCCAAGATTGCGATAGTAGTTTAATTATAACAGCAGATGAGGGCATTCGCGGCGGCAAACCAATTCCATTAAAAGCTAACACAGATTCAGCGTTGAACTCATGCCCGATGTGTAAAACTGTTGTAGTAGTGAAAAGAACTGGCAGAAAGATAGATTGGATCGAAGGTAGGGACTATTGGTATCATGACATTACTTCGGCGCAGTCAGAGGAATGTCAGCCAGAAGAAATGAACGCTGAGGATCCTCTCTTCATCTTATACACGTCGGGTTCAACAGGGAAACCCAAGGGTGTCATGCATACCTCGGGGGGTTATATAGTTTACGCTTCAATGACCCACGAGTATGTTTTCGATTATAAAGATGGTGAAGTTTATTGGTGTACAGCTGATGTAGGATGGGTGACCGGTCATTCATACATTCTGTATGGACCACTAGCAAATGGTGCGACAACTTTGATGTTTGAGGGTGTTCCAAATTATCCAAACTCAAGCCGTTTTTGGGATGTATGCGATAAGCATAATGTATCTATTTTTTATACTGCACCCACTGCTTTAAGAGCATTGATGAGAGAGGGTGAGGGCCCTGTAAAAGCCACAAGTCGCAAATCCCTCAGGCTTCTTGGATCTGTTGGGGAGCCAATAAACCCTGAGGCTTGGCTTTGGTATTACAACGTGGTGGGGGACGGCAGATGTCCAATTGTCGACACTTGGTGGCAAACCGAAACAGGCGGTATCCTCATAACCCCCCTTCCTGGGGCAACGGATCTAAAGCCAGGGTCAGCAACGAGGCCATTTTTTGGAATAAAACCAATAATCGTTGATGCGGACGGAAATGTACTAGATGGTGCTACTACAGGAAATCTTTGCTTAGCGGAAAGTTGGCCGGGGCAGATGCGCACTGTTTATGGTGATCATGATCGATTTTTTCAGACATATTTTGCTACTTTCCCTGGCCGTTACTTTACTGGTGACGGGTGTCGGCGGGATGAAGATGGTTATTATTGGATAACTGGACGCGTAGACGACGTTATAAATGTTTCAGGTCATAGAATGGGAACGGCTGAAGTAGAATCCGCGCTCGTTGCTCATTCATTGGTCGCTGAAGCTGCAGTAGTAGGCTACGCCCATGAGATAAAGGGGCAAGGTATATACGCTTATGTAACGTTGAATGTTGGAGTAGAACCCGATGAAGAGCTTCGGAACGAGTTAATTCAATGGGTGCGAAAAGAAATAGGGCCGATCGCCAGCCCAGATCTAATTCAATGGGCGCCGGGTCTGCCAAAAACCCGCTCGGGAAAGATAATGCGAAGAATACTGAGGAAAGTTGCCGAAAATGATTTTGGATCATTAGGGGATACGTCAACGCTAGCAGAGCCCGCTGTCGTACAAGACTTAATAGATAATAGAGAAAACAGAGGTTAATCTCTATATTCTTTTATCTCTAAATTATCTATGAGGCGGGTGGGCCCTAGCCAAACTGCTGCAAACAAACGGCCGCTGTTTTCAAAGTTTTGTATCAATTCTAAGGTTTCGGAATGTCGTGCCTCGAAGTAATCTATCCCAGAGAAACCAGCGAGTATTAATTCTGTGCGGGCTTCTTTGCAGGCGGCCAATACGTCATTCCCTAGAGCGATAGCTGTTGCGGTTTTTTTCAAGATTTCAAAAACTTTAGATGCGGTTTCGCGGTTCGGTTGCGAAAGAAACACATTTCTAGAAGAAACAGCCAACCCGTCTGCTTCTCTAATCGTGGGTGCACCGATGATCTCCACAGGAATATCAAGATCGCGAGTTAGTCTCTTTATAACGAGGAGTTGTTGATAATCCTTTTCACCAAATATGGCTAGATCTGGTAACGCTTGTATCAGTAATTTCGTGACAACTGTCCCAACTCCATCAAAAAACCCTGGCCTAGAAGTGGCGCAAAGGCAGTCTGTTAGTTTTGAAATGACGACTGTGGTGGATGCGTCCGGTTGATACATCTCGGGTGCTTTTGGTGCAAATAGAAGATCAACACCCATTTCGATCAGTTTTTGAATATCGCTTTCTTCATTTCTAGGATATTCCTCGAAGTCTTCGTTCGGCAGAAATTGTCTCGGATTTACAAATATAGTCGCAATTACGCGGTCACATTTTCCCTGTGCAAGTTTGATTAAAGATAGATGCCCGTTATGTAAGGCTCCCATTGTTGGAATTAAGCCAATCGTTTGCCCCGCAATACGCCAACGTGATGTGTGCTGTCTTAATTCAGCAATTGTTCGTACAACTTCCAATGTGTTAGCGCCTAAGGTTTTTTAAATCTTTCGAACCGCGTTGATAGAACGTTTACCCTATCGTTTCAATAAGGAATCAACTTCATACCTGATATGGTGCGGGATGAAAGTGTTTATCACTATCAAAATTTAGTCATTAGTGAGATTCTCTTAGAATGGGAGTTCCGCTTTTCCCAACAAGGAAGTCTAAGTCAGCACCCTGATTAGCTTGATTTACATGGTCAACATAAATCTTTGTGTAACCCCGTTCGTAGGGAGATAAAAACCCGTTCCAGCCAGCTTTCCGTTTTGCCAACTCCTCATCGCTAATTTCCAGGTTTAGTTTTCGGTTTGGAACATCTAATTCGATAAAGTCTCCGTTTTCAACGAAGGCAAGGGGCCCCCCCGCTGCTGCTTCAGGGGCAGTATGCAAGACAACTGTGCCGTATGCTGTGCCGCTCATTCTTGCATCAGAGATTCGAACCATATCAGTTATACCCTTTTTTAGTACTTTTGAAGGTAGACCCATGTTTCCAACCTCTGCCATGCCGGGGTAACCCTTTGGGCCGCAATATTTTAGCACCATTATACAGGTCTCATCGATATCAAGTTCCGGATCGTCGATTCGACTGTGGTATTCTTCAATGCTCTCAAATACTACGGCTCGTCCTCTGTGTACCATTAAATCTGGTGAAGCTGCCGATGGTTTGATAATGGCTCCATCTGGAGCTAAATTTCCCTTCAATACGGCAATCCCCCCGTTTGGTTTAAAGGGTTTGTTCACGGAATAAATTACATCCCGATTATAGCATTCGGCGTCCTGACAATTTTCCCAGATCGTATTGCCATTAGCAGTCATCGCATCTTTATTAATCCACTGCTCAAGCTCTTTGATCACTGCAGGTAACCCTCCGGCATAGAAGAAGTCTTCCATTAGGTATTCGCCAGACGGCATCAGATTTACCAAACAAGGGATGTCTCGTCCTAACCGATCCCAATCATCTAGTGTTATATTAATTCCCATTCGCCCTGCAATCGCTAGCATGTGAACTACCGCGTTTGTTGAACCCCCTATGGCGCCATTTACCATGATCGCATTTTCGAAATTTTCTTTTTTAAGCAAATCTGACATTTTTATATCTTGTCTAACCATGTCTACGATTCGACGACCCGCTAGCTGCGCTAAGACATATCGTCGGGAGTCCACAGCAGGTATTGCAGCGTTAGTATGTAAAGCTATGCCAATTGATTCTGCAAAACTGGCCATAGTTGAGGCAGTCCCCATTGTCATACAGTGTCCAGCCGATCTGGAGTTATCCTGCTCGGCCGACATAAACTCCTCCAGTGTCATTTCGCCGGCTTTTACCATTTCTGAAAATTTCCAGGTGTGTGTGCCAGACCCCATTAATTGTCCTTTATACCGACCATTCAACATTGGTCCTCCAGACACAACAAGCGTTGGTAAATCGCAGGAAGCTGCGCCCATCATTAAGGCGGGAGTTGTTTTATCGCATCCAACTAGGAGTACTACGCCATCCATCGGTAAACCACGGATCGACTCTTCCACATCCATTGACGCCAGATTTCTGTATAGCATTGCTGTTGGTCTTAGTTGGCTTTCAGAATTAGAAAAGACAGGAAACTCCATCGGGACACCTCCAGCTTCATAAACCCCTCTCTTTACACGTTCTGCTATATCGCGGAAGTGAGCGTTGCATGGATTGAACTCAGACCAAGTATTGCAAATTCCAATAATTGGACGACCATCGAATTGATCAGCAGGTAGTCCCCTATTTTTCATCCAAGACCGATGTCCAAAGCCATCTTTGTCGGCTTTCCCATACCAATCAGAAGATCTTCTGCGCCCTTTATTAGGATCTTTTGGATCTCGGTCTGACATTTTCTCCCCCTTTTTTTATTTATTGGCTAATCTCACCGTCCTGGACTGTCGTCCATAACTTATTTATGAACTCTTAAAAAAAACTAGTCAAAGAAGTTATCTCTTTATTACTTTTTTAGCAGTCAATATTAAGAACGACAGATTTACTGATTACAAATTTCGTTGTTCGTGGTTCAGAAAAATATGACTTTTGTCAAATTAATTCGTAATGTTGAAAATTCTTTTTGCTTTAGGAAAAACGGGAATGAAGAAATGAAAGTTTGCATTTTTGGCGCTGGTGCAATAGGTGGTTTCTTAGCAGCTTATCTATCCAAGGCAGACAATGAGGTTTCTCTTATTGCCAGGGGATCCAATTTGGAGGCTTACAAAGAAAAAGGGATAAAACTGTATCACGGAGACCGTTTTGTTCAAGCATTCCCATTTGCTACAAATGATAGCCAAGAAATTGGAACTGTTGACCTCGTTTTCGTTACAGTAAAAGCTCCTGGTTTATTAGATGTCGGGAAAAAAATCAGACCGCTCCTAGGTAATGAGACAAAAGTAGTATTTGCTATGAATGGCATCCCTTGGTGGTATGGACTGGATAGCTCTAGGGAAAACAAAATAGCCAAAGATACATTGGATCCAAGTGGCATATTGCATCGCGAGGTTACTTCACAAAGGATAGTCGGTTGTGTCGTTGACTGCCCGGCCTTTGTTGATGCACCAGGGGTTATAATATCGAAGAGAAATAGTCAGGGTATTTTTACTCTTGGACTGCCTAAGTTTTCAGGAACTCGTAGTCTAGAGGCTGTCTCTAAATCTCTGTTTGACGCTGGATTACAAGCACCTGTCGTTGAAAATTTTGAACAGGCGGTATGGAATAAGCTGATTGTGAATTTATCCAGATCGCCCCTCGCAGTTTTGACAGGTGTAAATGAAATGGAGCTTGCTTACGATGACGAAATTACAGAAATCACAAAAGAAATGATATTAGAAGCAGCTCAAGTGGCGGATGCACATGGAATAAAGTTGGAATTAGATTGGGACAGATTGTTAAAGGCTGATTATAGATCAGAACACCGGTCGTCAATGCTTCAAGATTGGGATGGCAAGAGGCCAATGGAAATAGATGCAATTTTGAAGGTTGTGTGTTTATTTGCCAAAAAAGCGGGGGTACGCTCACCAACTATGAATAGAGTCTTGTCCTTGCTAACGATGAAAGCGCGCGCAGCAGGTATTTATGATGGCTGATCCCAAGGATTAACGATATGGATCAGCAGCATCCCGCAGGCCATCGCCAAAAAAGTTGAACGCCAGAACCACAATAATTACCGGGATTACAGGCGTCATAATCCAAGGATAAAGCTCAACAGCATTCATGTTTTGAGCCTCGGTTAGTAGAACGCCCCATGATGTTATGGGTGGTCTCAGTCCCAAACCTAAAAAACTTAAAGCAGTTTCTCCAAGTATCATCGACGGTATGGACAGAGTAGCAGAGGCGATGAGATGGCTTGTGAAGCTTGGCAGCAGGTGGCGGACTATAATCCGTTGAGGCTTTGCTCCCATTAATTGGGCAGCTAGAGCAAAATCTTCCTCTCTAAGTGAAAGTAACTTTGATCTGACTGCCCGTGCTAGACCTGTCCAGTCCAGCATCCCTAAAATTATGGTGATGCCGAAATAAATCAGGATGGGACTCCAAGTTACCGGAAGTGAAGCTGATAACGCCATCCAAAGCGGCAGTTCCGGAAATGACCGGATTATTTCTATGGCTCGTTGAGATAAGTTGTCCACCCAGCCACCAAAATATCCTGCTAGACCTCCAATAGTTATCCCAATAATAAAACTAAAAATTATACCCAATAAACCAACGGTTAGTGAGATTCTTGTGCCATAAATTATTCGCGATAAAACATCTCGGCCTAATCTATCAGTCCCGAGAAGGAAAAGTGTTCCATTAGCGCTTGGACAGAAAAGATGAGTGCTTGCAGCTACATGACCCCAAAACTTGTATGGTTCACCTTCGCAAAAAAACCTTATCCTTTGGATCGATTGCTTATCCTCTTGATACTCGCGTTTAAGGTTCGTCATGTTTAGTTGATATTTTAGTCCATATACAAAAGGCCCCCGAAATTCCCCATCATGAAAGAAGTTTATGGTTTGTGGAGGGGCATAAATAAAGTTTGTGTTTCTGGTGGTTAGTGCATAAGGAGCAAGGAACTCGCTTAAAATTACCGACAAATACATGAAGGCCAAAACAGCTCCCGATATCATAGCTAACTTGTGCCTCTTAAGTTTCCACCACATAAGTTGCCATTGAGTCGCCATATAATAGCGTTCTTGCTCAGGAGTTAATCTCTCCGTGGCATTTGGATCGAACGGAGCTTTATTGACGAAATGTTTAGTAGTCATTTTTCAGCACTTCCCCCTAGGCGTATTCTAGGATCTAGATATGCCAAGGCTATGTCTGATAGAAACATCCCAACAACAGTTAACAGTGCTAAAAATATTAAGAATGATCCAGCCAAGTACATATCTTGGCTCTGTAATGCCGAAATTAACATAGGGCCTGTTGTTGGAAGAGATAGCACCATAGAAACTATCGCTGAACCAGAAACAATTTGGGGCAGCATATTACCGATATCTGCTATGAAGGGATTTAACGACGCTCTGAGGGGATATTTGAGTAACGCCCGCAACGGATGTAGGCCCTTAGCTTTAGCCGTGACAAAATACTGCTTTTGGAGCTCGTCTAGCATATTAGCTCTAAGTCGACGAATCATTCCAGCAGTGCCTGATGTTCCAATAACAACAACTGGAACCCATAGATGTTCAATAACGGATATAATTTTGTTGGTACTCCATGGTTGCCCAATGTACTCCGGGTCCATAAGTCCTCCAATTGATGTGCCAAACCACACGTTTGCTAGGTATAGGAGCACTAACGCTAAAAGAAAGTTAGGTGTGGCAAGGCCAATGAAACCAATGAAAGTTAAGCCATAATCACCCAAGCTGTATTGATGGGTGGCGGAGTAAATCCCAATTGGAAATGCAATGATCCAAATAAAGACTATAGTTGCGAAATTTAAAACGAGAGTAAGGAACAGACGATCTCCAACGACTTCGGAAACGGGAAGTTGGTATTCAAAGGAAAACCCAAAATCGCCCTGAAGCATGCCCAGTACCCAAAGACCGTATTGTTCGATCATAGGACGGTCTAAACCATATTGCGCTCTTAAGGCCTCTATTTTTTCTATGTCTACGTTTTCACCTTGGCTCTGTAATTCGGCAATATAGGTGGATAAATAATCACCAGGCGGAAGTTGTATAATTACAAAGGTTATCACACTTATCGCGACCAGTGTTGGTATCATTAATAATACTCTCTGTATTAGGTAAGAAAACATAAAATGTCGCCCTTATTTCCGCTCTTCACCAGCGGCGGCGAACCAGAAAGTGTCTGGCTTATAGATGCCAAAGTGTGCCCCCGGGTTCCAATTATAAATAGCTGAAAGCGGAACGTTTTTTAGTCGGCTCGAAACTACTACAGGTTGTAGTACGGCTGCTACAAGACCTATTGAGTAAATCTGGTCCGAATGAATTTTTAAGATTTTTTCCCATATTTCTGACTTTTCTTTTTGGGCCGCAGTATTTTTCCACTGCTGATACAGCTCTAAAAGGTGGATTATATGTTCTTCTGTTGGTCGTTCTCCTGCTTTCCCATTAGTCTCATAATATTGCCCCCATTTAGGCCATTGAAGCGACTGTTGAGAGGTGGGTATGAATTCGGCTGGTGAGCTATTGGCAGTTATAAGTCCATTTTCAACACCGGACCAAATAGACATTGCAGTTTCACCAGAAAAAATACGATTCCTAAAGACATTTCGTTGAGAGGGCTTCGAAAATACCTTTATACCAATTTTTAACCAACTGTCTCTCACAAGCTCTAAAACATCGGTTTGCTCTGTGCTTTCTCCTGCTGTTTCAATAATTAAGTGTAGCGGGGATCCGTCGGGCATAAGTCGGATCCCCGAGCTGTCCCGCTGAACGAGACCTATTTCATCTAAAAGTTGATTGGCCTTCTGTAAATCAAAGTTTGCCCATTTATTTCGGTATGTTGGCTGGTACAATGGTGACTCTGGTAGCACAGAATTATTGCCGCCAATCGCGAGGCCGTAATAAATGACTTGGTTTATCTCGTGTCTATGAACGCCCAATGAGAGAGCTCGCCGAAACCGAACGTCCCGAATCAGGTTTCTCAAAATAGGATTATTCACATTCAGGTTTGGGAACAAAGCAAGATGTGCGCCCTTAGCAGTTTTCCAGAGCCTAGTAGAATATGGTGAACGCTCTTCCCCCTTTTTTAAAAATGTATAGTCGTCAAAACGAAGATATCTTGCTTGAAGATCGACCTCGCCCGTTCCTGTCTTTGCTGGGATAAGTTTATTATTGGCTATCGTGAAAATGAATGAGTCAGCGTAAGGTAACTGTTTCCCTTCAGGATCAACTCTATGAAAGAAGGGATTGCGCTTGAATATAAGTCTGCTAGCAGAAGGTTTGCTGATGGATACCCAGGGTTGCAGAACTGGTAAGTCAACGTTGTCGTTTCGATAGAGGTTATCCATCTTATTATGGAGAGCCGCCCAGTTTCTTTGTTTGGATTTCTTTACGGTTTTTTTTAAAATATCTTGGTCGGTATATTTTTCGTGAAACTGGCGCATGTAATGGGCTGGTCGGTATATGTAGAGTGGGCTTGCGCTAGCTAAACGGGGTAAAAAATCCGGATTTGGCCGTTTCCATGTATACCGAAATTTATATCTGTTTATAACTTCAAAAATAGGCAGTTCACCATTTATTGTCATTATCTTTGGGGGACCAACCGGGGATAGCTCTTTATTATTAGCGACATCCTCCCACCAATATCTAAAATCCTCTGAGGTGAGGGGTTGACCATCCGACCACCTGTGTCCTCGTCTCAGTTCAAAAGTAAACGTTCTACCTTCCTTTACTTCGAAACTTTCTAATATATCTGCCTCAAGTTCGAATGTTTTTGGATGGTATCCAACAAGCCGGGAATAGCCATAAACAGACATTTGCCGCGCGTCTTTTGCTCTAGCCATTAGCATCCGAATGGAGCCGCCATATTTCCCTATTTTCAAACCTAAATTTTTGAAGTTTAACTTTCTGGGATTAATTGGAAGTCGCTCATCTACAGGAGGCAATTTCCCAGCGGCCACCTTTTTTGCCAAGCTTGGTGCTTCTGAATACGCAAAAATATTACCGGAAATCGAGAAAAACATTAAAAAAACTGGAGCAAACATTAAAAATGTATTTTGATATTTCATTGAGTGAAACTCGAATTTAACGTGCTTTTACTCGCTCGTACCCAATGATTATTTGCAACATTAACGAGGCTTGGATGATGATTTTCGTCTACCTTATATGGTTCCTCCCATAGATCAGGTATGGAACAGCGTTCATCCATAATAGATTCAAAATTAAGAGGGTTATCAAGATTAGGATCTGGAACCGCAGCCAGTAAGGCCTTGGTGTAGGGATGTTGAGGGTTTTTGAAAAGGTTTTCTTTTGAGGCGAACTCAACCAGTTGACCAGCGCACATTACAGCAATGTTGTCGGCAATATAATTTACTACAGCTAAATTATGAGAAATAAACAAATAGGTAAGGTTAAGTTTTTCTTTTAAATCCTTCAATAAATTGAGGACTTGTGCCTGAATAGATACATCTAAAGCCGAAACGGGTTCATCGCATATAAGCAACCGTGGTCTCAATGCTAGCGCTCTTGCAATTCCAATCCTTTGGCGTTGGCCGCCTGAAAAACTATGCGGAAAACGACTTAAGTGCCGTATATCTAAGCCAACCATTTCAATGAGTTCTTTTACTAGCTCGTTCCGATAAGATTGATCCCCTATTTTATGTATGGATAGTGGCTCGCTGATAATATCAAAGACCGTCATTCTTGGGTTCAAAGAGCTAAAAGGGTCTTGAAAAATAAATTGGATTTTTTTTCTAAAATTTATCAATTCTTTGCCCTTTAACCTAAGTATATCAACAGCTCCATCTTCATCCTTAAATGTTAATTGCCCCGTATCTGGAGATAGTGCTTTCATAATGATTTTGCTTAGGGTAGTTTTGCCACATCCTGATTCTCCTACCAAGCCGAGGCATGTTCCCTCTTCAATTTTAAAGCTAACGTCGTTTACCGCTCTTACCATATCTTGATCCTTAGAGAGTAAACCGGCGCTTCGAATACTAAATGCTTTTGTTACGCCAGATATAGTAAGTAGAGGCTCCCGTGGTGCTTGCTTCTTAATTTCCTTTGACGCGTGATCATGCTTAATTAATTTTCCAAATTCTGAGTTTACTTCTCGAATGGGTATCAGGCGTTCATGGCTTTTCATCCCAAAACGGGGAACGGCAGTCATTAGGGACTTTAAATAGGGATGCTCCGGATTTCGAAAAATATCGTTTCTCGACCCGCTCTCCATAATTTCGCCTCGATACATGACGACTACATCGTCAGCTATGTTTGCAACAACTCCTAAATCATGAGTAATCATGAGTATTGCCATTTCAAGTTCGGTTTGGAGGTCGTTCATTAGTTTCAGTATTTGTGCTTGGATAGTAACGTCCAGCGCGGTAGTAGGTTCGTCTGCAATTAACAATGATGGTCTACAAATAAGCGCCATAGCAATCATCGCCCTTTGTCTTAGACCGCCAGAAAGCTCGAACGGATAAGTTTTCAAGGCTCTTTGTGCGTTTGGAAAACCCACAAGTTTTAGCATCTCACAAACACTGTTTTCGGCTTGCTTAGTAGTTATTTTTTTATGGAGCAGAAGCGCTTCTGTAATTTGATCGCCAACAGTATGCAATGGGGAAAGTGACGTCATCGGTTCCTGAAAAATGATAGATAAAACTTTCCCTCTGATTTCTCTTATTGCAGGTGAGTCGTTGTGTAGCTTGGCTATATCTAGAGTTTTTTCTGATGCTGTGAGTTCGATAGATCCTCTAGATATAGATGCTTGTGGGGGCAGGAGGCCCATAATTGCTTGGCTAATAACCGATTTACCGGAGCCGGACTCACCGACTAGAGCAACCGTCGAACCTTTTGGGACTTTGAAAGAAGCATTCTTAACTGCCAGAACACGTCCTTCCGGTAAATCAAAGCCAACTTCTAAATTATTAACTGATAGGATGTAAGTCTGCTCATTCATCTTTGATTGGATCCATCGTTTCTTTATGAGACTGACCAGAGCCCGTTAAGGAAAACCCTGAACTTGCAAAGTTCTCACTTGTGGTTTCCGAAACTGTAATTTGTTTTTGTATCACAGTATCGGAACAAATTTTCATGACGTTATCAAACCCCATTAATTCAGAGTCTATTGTAATTTTTACGATGCCATCGGATAGTGTTAGTTGGTACCATCCAGCTTTTCGGTCGCGACGCGTGGAGAAGTATTTTAAAGTCACATTATTTAGTTGATCCCAAGATAAAGAGCGCTTAAACAGCCCAACTCTTTTAAGGTCCTGCTTGGTTACCACAAAACTTGAAAATTGTCGGAGAAAAGTTCGAAGTAGAAATCCAAAGAAAAGCAAAGCACCAGCGGCAAAAATATATTGAAAGATAGTAATTTTCGTTGCGGCTAACAGTAATCCGCCAGTTATAACTAGTCCTGTAATAGCCCTAATATAATCGCCTGAAATGGATTTACGTGAGTATTTGCAGGTAAACATTTTTTTCCTTAATGAAAAAGTTCCAACGGGTCGACAAATCGTACCGCATTATTTTTTTTTAAAACGGTAAATATATTCCTAAACTCCTCCCAGTCGCTTTCTATCATATTAAGATGATGCGTTAGTACACCAACAGGTTCTGAGGTAACGCTTCTGGTGCGTTGGCGTCTTAAGTTATCTGTTATTTGTGATATCATTGCGTCTCGGCCAATAAACTGGCGCGTGTTCGGCCAATCAATAACATCTACATGGGTATTAAACCATTTCAAGTTTGATTCATGAACCTTCGATGATCTTTTACCAAAAGAGGAAAAGCCTGAAAATCCTAATTCTGAGAGGTTAGGAATAATGTCTTCTCTAATCCGGTTCCATGGGGGAACAAAACAGTCGATAACTGAATCGCCAAAAATACAGGAAAGCTGTTCTTTTGCTTGGATGAGATCTTTTTTTATATCATGGAGGTCTCTACTTGGGCCAAATTCGGATTTTCGAGAATCTGCAGGTTCATAATTTGAGTGCGATAATCCATGAACGGCAATTGGTAAACCGTTGGTTTCAAGGGCTTTTGCAAGTTCTCGTGAACTTAGATTTGGGATTGCGGCTAAAAGTGGTTTGAATTCCAGACTATGTATTGTTTTTAGCATCCAATCTAAATTAGAAGTAGGGCGGCTAGCATCGTCGTCGCGCCACCAAATTTGCGCCATTGAGTTTTTCCGCGACCATTTGGCCAACTCAGCCATTAGGTTTTTTGTCTCGCTGTCTGCTTTCATATCATTCCACTCAAAAATTTTGCTGTTCTCTTTGCGCCGTCTAAATCAATTTTAAAGGGCTTTTTCGTTTGATCTTTCAACGCTCTCGTAATCGCTTTGGCTAAAGTATGAGAATCTAGTTCATCTTCATAAACAACTTCAACAGCTCCCCTTTTTGCCAAAAGATCTGCTCTTATGCGTTGTTCGGTCTCGGCCCCACCCTCGAATGGAACAAAAATCGCAGGTGTATTACAGGACAGTACTTCTGCGACCGTGTTATAGCCCGCCTGCGAAATGGAAAGTCGAGCTCGATTAATTAAACTTGGTAGGTCAGGTCGCATTCGCTCAACAATAGTGTCCTTGATTGGGGATCGCTTTACTTCGTGCAATATTTCTTCTGGCATGTGCGGTCCAACAATGAATCGCCACTGCGTATCATCCATAAAATTTTCCCTGCGAATTTTGAATAATTTCGTTAACGTATCACTGCCAACTGCGCCGCCTCCTAGGGAAACAACAACCTCACCTGAACCAACTGTCTCTTTTGAATCTAAAACTGACGGGTTTAGAACATAACCTGTATATTCTACCAGATGCGTTATCTCGTGACTTAGAGGAAATGTCTCCTCTAGCGTAATAATCTGCTCGTCCCCATGCACCAATACCTTATCATAGTATTTAGTTAACGTTCGTGAAATTTCTATGTTTCTATCTTGCCTAGATTTCGTAACAAGAATATCTCGCATTGAAGCTATTATTTTGGGCTTCCATTTCGCTTCTTGTGCGTGATCTAGGAGTGGTATCAATTCAAAGCGAAACTGCCGTCGACCGAATGGAAAAAGTTCTGTTAAGATCATGGACGGTTTTGTTTTCTCGAAAAGGTCAAGCAACTTATAACACCGATTTTGCCGCCATTTGTCATCAATTTCTCGACCACTTTCATCGACCAGTACTTTAAAATTCCGGTCAAGTGATCTTACGGGTGGGAGTTGATGAAACTTAGCACTTCCAACATTAAGATTGGGAATGGGAATCCCCCCTGAGACAAAATTGACGTCTAGGCCAATTTCTGACAATGCGCAAGAGATAGCAGCGGCTCGGCGAAGGTGTCCTATCCCAAGTAGGTTTTGTACATAAAGAAAAATATTTGGCGTTGTCATTTCTCCCAGCTACCTTTTTTCAAGAGGTAAATTCGTCTTATAAAGACTTGGCAAACCAGTTGCGTCTAAAGAAAAAATTTGAATGCATTCCCAATCTAGTTTCACGGGTGGCTTTCCAAGCATATCCCATCCCGTTGCTAAACAAAGAAGTGCCCTGATTATCCCCTTATGACTGACGCCACCAACCGTTTTATTGCTTTTCCCTATTTCCTGAAGAAGCGGTTTTAAGCGATCTTGAACATCTCTCGGCGTTTCACCTCCTGGTGGTTGCATATCGAGACCACGGTTTTCATTTTCCCTCATCGATACACCATGCTGTTCTCTCAAATCTTTAAGCTTTTTTCCTTCCCATTCTCCCCAATTCATTTCTATAAGGCGAATGTCTGCGCGTGTTTTTTTGAGATCCAGTATTTTTGCTGTTTCTCTTGCTCTTTGTAAGGGGCTTGTTATCCATTCCACATCATGAAATAGACTTGGAACGAAGACGCTCGATAAAGATATACGGCCAGCTTTACTCAATGGAACATCGGTGCGTCCTTGTATTTTTCCTTCCAGGTTCCAATTGGTTATTCCATGACGCAAAATAGCAAACTTAGAGCTCATGTTCTTGCTCTATAATTATTCAGGGAATTTTTTATAAGAAGGTCCATTTTTTTTGCTGCCATTTCAAAAGAATGCTCACTCCGGGTAATTTGTGTGGCGGCAGCTCGCATTTGCTCCCGGCAGTCTATATCTTCTATGAGAGTGGTCAATTTTGCCGCGAAATCTGGCAAATCACCGGGTGCTGCCAAAAAACCAGTGACTTGATCATTCAATATATCTGAAACACCCCCATTATTACCTACGACGGCTGGTAGACCTAACCATTGAGCTTCTAGAAGTGCCATGCCGTAGGCTTCCTGAATTGCGGGCCAAACAAAGATATCTGCGGCGCAGTAGTATTTAAAAAGTTGATGCTCTGTTAATTCTCCAACAAAACGCGTTTCAGTTCCAAAAAATTTCTCAATTTCCTTTCTGCGTAATCCGTCTCCAGCTACAATCAAATTCCAGGTCTTGTGGGTTTCAAGTCTAGCAAGTGCTTTTCCTAACATTTTATATGATTCGAATTTTGCGCCCTCTCTCATCATCCCAACAGCAAGTAGCAAAACCTTATTTCTCGGAATAGATAATTTTTGGCAGACTTCTTCCCTAAATAAAGCCCTGTCATTTCCACATGAGGTTGGTGCGTCAGGTCCCACGAATGGTTTTATAAAAGCGTAGGTGCAATTGGATGAAATTACTTCTTTTACACAGCACTCATCATTGCTGTTTAAGCCAATAATTACGTCCGCGTGTTTGAGTGCGAGCACAACTTGTTCTTGATTAAACGACCATTCTCCTTTGTTTCTCTTTGGTGCGTGAGATGCCTCGGCTATGACGTAAGGGATTTTTAGAGCTTTGGAAATAGCAGGCCCTAACCAATCTGGTGCTTTATAAAACATATGATAAGTAATCCAAACATCCGGCCGCCAACCATCAGCTTCGAAGCAACGATTGATCAACCGCTCATTAATTTTGTCGCTACGATTTTTAATGATAATTTGTTTGTGTCTAAGCCCATGCGGTTCTCTGGTTTTGAGGCGGCTTATTAATTTAACGTCGTACCCTTTACTTCTGAGGCAGGCAATGAGTTGGCGAGCCATTTTCCTATCGCCCGAGGGTACAGGCGAGTCAGGTGGTTTCAAGGGTGCGTAAAAGGCAACTTTCATATACTATCTTGTATCACATCTTCATTTGTGTCTAAGTCACTCTTTAGCAGCTCTATTATGTATTGCACATTTTCTGCATGGGAAAAATGCCTTACTAACAATTTATGAGCTGACTCAGCCAGCCTAACTCGCTTGGCGGGATCTTGAGAGAGTCTTATAATACTGCGGGTCAATTCCCGTGAATTTTTAGATGGTACAATCCAACCAGTGTAATCATGTCTGATAAATTCTGTTATGCCGGGAAGATCTGTAGCGATACAGCACACCTTTTTACTGGCGGCCTCCATTAAAACATTCGGTAATCCATCCCTATCTCCGTCGGTCGCAATGATGCTAGGCATAATAAACAAATCAGAATTTTCATAAGCATCAAATACCCCTTTTTGGGACTGCGCACCCTTCCAGGTTATTTTTTCCGTGAGACCCAATTTAGAAGATAATTTTCGAAGTTTTTCGAGTTCTGATCCTCCGCCGATATGGGTCCAATGCCAATTAATATTTTTGGGTATTTTACTTAGCGCCTCAAGCAGTACAGAGAACCCCTTTTTTTTCACAGCCCTTCCAACAGATAAAAGTCTTAAAAGATTACCCTGATCAGAATGACGCAAAATATTTGAGTAATTTATCAGCGAAAGCTGTTTGGTATCCAGCCCGTGATAGCTAAGGTGTGTTTTACCTGGCACAAGATCGTTAAGGTGCCTATAGCCATAATTAGTGCAAGTCACGGACCAAGAACAGGATTCAAGTTTTTCTGTTTTTTCCCAATTGGGAGTTAACCAAATATCTTTTGCGTGAGATGAAACTGACCACGTGTGTCCAGTCAACATAGAGGTGTAGTGGGCAACAGATGCTGGTGTATGAAGAAAATGTGCATAAATATGACCAATTTCTTTCGAAAACTCTGCTGCAAGAACCAATGCTTGCCCCCAACGTCTCACTCGATTTGGTGAAAAATCTCGAATGAGGTGCCTTAGCCATATTCGGCGAGCAGACTGATAACGAGGGTTTGATCGGACCTGCCACCAGGATCTTAAAACCCTTATCGGTTCTTTAAATAGATATTCTGGTAGATATAATACGGGGGCTTTAATTTTTTCATGCACCGGATGGGTATGCGGGTCTGTTGGTTTTCGCAAGGAAATGATTATTACGGAAAGACCACCTTTCTCGAGAGATAGAATTTCTTGTGCTATAAATGTTTCAGAAAGCCTTGGGTAGCCTTTTAAAACTATTGCAATAGATGTTTTTAATTGGTTGCCTGTAATCTTCATGCTAGGCCTATTAGGCTCGCTGTCTCACAGGTATGTTTCTAAGATCCCTGCTTTTTCTGAGCCAGCGTTTCGCAAGTCGGTTTACTTGTGGCAATCCACCCAGAATATCTGTCGGTAAAATTTCGGAAGGTCTTGGTTGACTAGGTAATTTGCGGAGAGACTTGGCCATTTCCTTTGGATCATGATCGCCATTGTCGACCAACATGCTTATCAAACCTAACTCTTCAGCTCGTTTTGCTCTAATATATTGCTCTAATCTTGGCTCGGTTCTCGGAATTATTAGTGCTCTTTTGTCGAAAGAGAGGATTTCACAAAAAGTGTTGTATCCACCCATAGAAACCATTCCAGCGGCCTTTGACATTAAATTCTCGATCCTCGCGTCAAAGGTCATCGCCTGAACCCGATCCAATCTATTTGCCCTATCTAAAAATTCAGCTTGCTTTTCCTGAGACATAAATGGGCCAAGAACTAAAACAGCTGGATATGGCAGGTCTGGATCATATTCGTATGCGCGTAGCACCCACTCCATCAAGCCTTCACCATCTCCGCCGCCACCTGCTGTGATAAGTATAAATGGATCCTCTGGAATATTAAATTGTGGTGAGGCGCCTACGGTAGGTACGTGCCGTTTTAAATAACCTGTATAGCGTGTTTTAAGTTTTACAGTAGCGGGTAAATCAAGACCATCAAATGGATCACAAATCTCTTTCATCCCATAAATCCACAGCTCATCATATAATTCTTCTAGGGCTGGCAATACATTTTTTCGTTCCCATTCAGGAGCTAATGCTGCTGGTTCGTCCATAACGTCCCGCAAGCCTAAAACCAAAGGTATCCCTCGCTTGTGAAGCATTTCCATGGTAGACCGAACCTCGCCGCGAAGGCCCCACGGTTCCTTGTCGACGATAAATAAATCTGGATCGAAGGTTTCGGCCGTGTGTTTTATGATTGATTCTCTTAATTCTAAAGTCTCTTCAATGTTGAGATGGAGGCTTAGCGAAGTGTAATCACCATTTCGTAATTTTATTACACCTGGAATTCGCACAAAATCTACTCGTGTTCTGAAGTCGAAGCTGCCTATTATGGGTGAACCCGAAAGTATAAGCACAGATAGTCTAGAGTTTGACTCAACTAAATGGTGGGCTATCTCGCGGCATCTCCTTAAATGTCCGAGGCCGAGCGTATCGTGACTGTACATTAGCACTCGGGCAGGGCGGCTATTTTTCTTTGGTGTTNTATTTAGAGGCACGTAACATTTTCCCCATAAAGTCGTTCGATTTATTCTACTGGTAANTACTAAATGCAGAATTAGTCTGCTANACGGAGNATAAACTACACNAAAAGTTTCCTAAAAGGGAGATTTTGTGAAAAATGCTACTTNGACTTCNTTTACCGATATNGACAGTTGGTTTACAGTATTGTCAGAGGTGGTTTGATAATCANAAGCTTTGGTAAAAAGTTATGGAAAAAACTCTATTCAAATTTATTTGGCGCTACAGTAAACGAGACCAAATAATACTGTTAATCCTCACGGTGATTTCATTTCCATTTCTTTACTTATCGTTGGATTTACCGAAGACAATCATTAATAAGGCTATCGGCGGCAAAGACGTTCCAGAAGAGATTTTCGGAATAACTATAGATCAAATTGACTATTTGTTAATTCTAAGTGGAGCATTTTTAGCTCTAGTCTTTGTAAATGGCGGCTTCAAGTTCTACGTAAATGTTTTTCGGGGACAGCTTGGTGAGCGGATGCTGAGGCGCCTTAGGTATTCGCTTTTGGCACGAGTTCTGAGATTTCCACTTCCTCAGTTTAAGAAAGTTAGCCAAGGAGAGGTTATTCAAATGGTTAACTCCGAAGTGGAGCCCTTAGGTGGATTTGTAGGGGACTCTATCGCGTTACCGGCATTTCAAGGCGGTACATTGCTCACAATTCTCATTTTTATGTTTATACAGGATTGGATGTTAGGCCTAGCTGCTATCGCTCTTTACCCCATCCAGGGCTACATCATTCCAAAGCTACAATGGCATGTAAATCAATTAGGGAAAAAAAGAGTCCGAAATGTAAGGGTTTTGGCAGAGAAAATCGGCGAAGCTGTTTCTGGGATTGAAGAAGTCCATGCAAACGACGGGGCGAGACGAATCTTAGCACGTTTTACGGAACGGTTGGGCGTTATATACGATATTCGCTACGAAATATTTCGCCGGAAATTCTTTATTAAATTTCTAAATAACTTCATCGCTCAAATAACGCCGTTCTTCTTCTATTCAATAGGCGGTTATCTCGTAATCAAAGGTGATCTCACCTTCGGTGCACTAGTTGCAATTTTGGCTGCTTACAAGGATCTTTCGGCACCTTGGAAAGAACTGCTTACTTATTACCAGAGGTTGGCTGACTCTTGCATTAAATATGACCAGGTCATCGAACAATTCGATCCGCAAGGCATCTGGCCTGAAAATTATCAAATGGCGGAAATAGAAGCAGATTTTAATTTAGCCGGTAACGTTTCTGCGGGGAACCTATCTATTCTTGATGAAGAGTCCCAACCTATCGTGGAAAAACTATCCTTTGATATTAGCAAGTCAGAGCACATCGCCCTAACCGGTCCAAGTAGTAGCGGTAAAGATCTTGCGACGATTTTGATGGCAAGACTCTTGGCGCCCGATAGCGGACAAATACTTATTGCAGGAAAACAAATTGCCGATCTACCAGAGGCTGCTACTGGAAGGTATATGGGCTACATTGGACCTAATGCATTCGTCTTTAATGCCACGTTGAAAGAAAATATTTTGTTAGGGGTTATGCATCGGCCAATCTCGACAGGGGGAGAACTTAATGAGGATTTAAAGAACGCGCAGTTATCCGGTAACTCTTTGGATGACCTGGGAGCGGAGTGGTTGGACTATAACGCGATGGGGGTAGATTCAGACGAAGGTTTACAAAAACGATTGATAGAACTTCTCCAGGTGGTTGATTTAGATGGGGATGTCTACTCAATGGGGTTACGGAGTGCCTTAAATGGGTCTGATGATGATCAACTTTTAGAGCAGATATTAACGGCCAGGAAAAAATTTAGAGAACGACTTGATAAATCGGACGTATCAAATTTTGTAGAATCCTTTGAAAAAGAGGTTTTCAACTCAAATGCATCGGTTGCAGAAAATTTGTTATTCGGAACCCCTAAAGGTGACAGCTTTAGCGCAGAAAATATCGGAACTCACGCTTACGTATTAGAAATACTTGAACGTGTTGGCCTAAAGGATGAATTCATTCGTATCGGCAGGGATGTAGCATCCACCATGGTCGAGCTTTTTGCTGACTTGCCTTCAGATCATGAGTATTTTTCTCAGTACTCGTTCATCTCAAGTGAGAATTTACCAGAATTTCAAACTCTACTAGCTCGATCGGAAAGACTAGGCTTAGAGAATATGTCAACAGAAGACAGAAATCAGTTCTTGTCTTTGCCCTTCAAAATAATACCAGCAAGGCATCGACTGGATCTGATTACTGACGATATTCAAAAACGCATATTGGCAGCAAGAAAACTTTTTGCGGAAGAAATTGGAGACGAACTAAGGGATGAAATAGAGTTTTTCGAAGCAGGATATTATAATAGATCTTCGTCGATCCAAGATAATATTTTGTTTGGAAAAATTGCCTTAGATAAAGCAAACGCGATAGATGAAGTGGATCATCTGATTACCGAGATAATAGACCAGGAAAATCTTCGGCCAGTGATTATTAATGCCGGGTTGGACTCACAAGCCGGTCTGGCGGGATCGCGGCTTTCGCAAGGTCAGCGACAGAAGTTATCAATTGCTCGTGCTCTGCTTCGTCGTCCTGACCATTTAATATTGAATGAAGCAACGTCTTCTTTAGATTCGGGTAGTCAGGCCATAGTTATGTCCAACCTATTATCGGAGATGAAGGGTAGGAATATAACGTGGGCCTTACAGCGCGCGAGTTTAGCCGAAAATTTTGACCGCGTTTTAGTTTTAAGTGGTGGTCAAGTAGTTGAAGACGGCTCCTTTCAGGATCTTGTAAAAAAAGAAGACAGCGTTATCAATGATTTGTTGCGGGAGGAATAAGGTGACGCATCCCGTCCCAGGAGGTCTAATATGAGTTTAAATAAAGAAGTAGAAGTGTTAAGGGATGTCCCCCTTTTTAGCAAAATTGACCATACTAAATTGAAATTACTGGCGTTCACTTCTGAAAATTTAATCCACCAAGACGGACAATTTTTATTCCGGGAAGGTGAAACGGGTGACGCTGCGTATATCGTACTTAAAGGGAAGGTTGCTGTATTTATTCGAACAGAAAAGGGTCCAGTCGAAGTTGCTCAGCTAAAACGCGGCGATGTTGTAGGTGAGATATCAATTCTTTGTGACGTGCCCCGAACAGCATCTGTAAAGGCTGTGGAGTCAGTTCAAACGCTAAAAGTTACGAAAGATACGTTCATTCATTTACTTACGGAATTCCCAGAGATTGCGATTGAAATAATGAGGGTACTAGCTTCTCGTCTAAATAAAACAAATATTCAATTAAGAGAAGCCTTAACCGATTAGAGAAACAATCAGACAATTAAAAGCACCTAGTTTTTCAGTTAAGGAACAGAAGAGTTGAGCAGGCTTGAAAGTGCAATCCGAAGACTTCAGGCTCAAAAAATAGCATTGGACTGGTCTGCCAAAAAAATTCATAAACAACCAGGCGTTGTTCTAGAATTCGGACTTGGTAATGGCCGAACATTTGATCATATAAGAAAGCTCCTTCCTCAAAGGGATATCTACGTCTTTGAAAGGAAAATTGCCGCACACCCAGATTGCATTCCTCATCCAGCCTTCCAATTTGTTGGTGATTTTATGGATTCTATTCCAAGAGCAATAAAACAGTTAGGAAGGAGTGCTGCATTGGCTCATTTGGATATTGGGACAGGGGAAAAAAATACAAGTCTTGCTTTAGCCAAAACAATAGCACCGTTTATTGAGAAATTATTATGCGTCAATGCTATCGTCGTTAGTGACCAAGAAGTGGACCGATGGAGATCATATAAACTTCAGTTGCCAGATGGAATTTCTGAAAACCGGATACACTTGTACCGTTTATGAAGTTTTCGCCTCGCTTCGTGGAGAAAATTCGACTAACTTCTCAACTTCTTTATAATGGTTAAGAGCCCAGTGGACACTTGGAAAAGCTAGCTCGTTCCAAGGTATTTCGGCCCATGAAAAAAAACGCACTTCCTGGGATTCGGGCCCAGCGTTCACAATATCGTTAATCAATTTTGCTCTGTAGATTAAATGCACTTGGCTCAGCCGAGCTACGTTATAAACCCCAATTAGCTCATTAACCTCTATCCTCGCTCCTGCCTCTTCCCATGCTTCTCGTTTAGCCCCCTCCATACTTGTTTCATCCTCTTCCATGAAACCTGCAGGCATGGTCCAAAAACCAATTCGGGGTTCTATGGCTCTTTTACAAAGTAAAAATTTATTATCCCACGTGCAAACTGCACCAACGATCACTTTTGGGTTAATGTAATTTATGAACCCGCATTCATTACAGGTTAAGCGCTCAATATTATCGTCTGGCGGGACTCTGAGGTGAATTGGCCCACCAGTCCGTTTTTCGTAGGAGTTTGAACTCATAATTTGCCTAGCAAGTGTTTGCAACAGCTAGCTTTAACGGTGTTTTTAGATGAATTAGCGTTAGGGCTCACAGATTTATACTAAAATATCTAAGTTATTACCGCGTTCAGATTTTGTGGTCCTTATTTGTCTTTGAACGCGATTAACGTCAGCATCACGGCGTTGCTCCTGAGCCTCAGCCTCAAGATCTTCATCTGGCTGCGATACGTCATCAGTTGAGGGCGTTCGAACACCTATGTTTTTTGTTTGTTCAGGGCGACTTGGTGTAACAAGTCCCGGTAAGGACGCGTTGGTAGGTGCCATAGGTGGTGTCACTTGAGCCATAATATCTCCATTGAATTAAAGGTTAGATAGTTGTGCTTAAAAAGTCAATATGGCCAAATAAGATGGAAATTTATGGCTTCAAAGCGGCGACGCCTGGTAACTCTTTTCCTTCAAGCCACTCAAGAAAGGCTCCACCCGCGGTAGAGACGTAATTTAATTTTTTGACAACACCAGCTTGGTTGAGAGCCGCTAATGTATCTCCCCCGCCCGCAATGGAATATAAATTACCTTTTTGGCTCAACTTACCCACTAAGTTCGCGATTGCCGTAGTTGAAGTATCAAACGGTGGGCATTCGAATGCACCTAAGGGCCCATTCCAAATTATGGTGTTGCTATCCTTTATATGATTAGAGAATACTGGAATCGAGTTGGGTCCAGCATCCAGAATCATAGCGTTGTCTGGGATATCATCCAATTCAACAGCTTTATAATTGGCGCTACTCTCCAGTTTTGTTGCTATTAGCGCGTCATTTTGAAGAATTATTTCACAAGAATTTTCTATAGCTAAACGCTCAATCGTCTGGACCAAATTTGTTAGATCTTTTTCCACAAGAGAATTTCCAATGGAAACACCTCTTGCAAAAAGAAACGTATTTGCCATACCCCCGCCAACGATCATTTTGTCTACTAGTTTTACGATGTTCCTCAACAAATCCAATTTAGTTGAGATTTTGGCCCCTCCAATTATAGCAGTAAGCGGTCTTTTGGGACTATCTAAAGAGTTGGATAAGGCCTTTAACTCTAGATCCATAAGAGGCCCTGCGAAACTTGGCATGAGTCTAGCAATCCCTGCGGTCGATGCATGGGCTCGATGGGAAACGGAGAAAGCATCATTTACAAAGCAGTCGCCTAAAAGCGCTAGGCTTTTTGAAAACTCAGGGTCATTTTCTTCCTCTCCAGGATGAAACCTCAAGTTCTCAAGTAAACAGATTTCTCCATTTTTCATGTTTCGTATATCCTCCGCCACTCCTGACCCGATTGAATGTGGAATGAATTTTACGGTAAATCCATTTAGTGCCTCGCAAAGACTTGAGAATATTTGTCTCATAGACATTTCTCTTACAATTTTTCCTTTGGGCCGGCCAAAGTGTGAAATTATTATGACTTTAGCCCCTTGAGATGCCAGCCTCGCAATGGTGGGAATAGCTTTTGTCAAGCGAGTAGGGTCGGAAATGGCTCCATTGTGGGTAGGGAGGTTTAGATCAAGCCTCAGCAAAACTCTATCTTTAGAAAAATCGTGGTCATCTAGCGTCCGATATTTGATCATGCGTTTGCTCTACTGTAAGCTTGTTAAAAAATTTACGTTTTATCCAAGTGATGAAAACTCAGGACATAACTATAGTCTACGCAATTCTTTACCACCTCTGGATTAGTGAGTTTTCTCTGCCCATGACGTAAGTTCTTTCATGAAGGATACGCATTGCGCCATCTGCTCAATTTCTATGAATTCGTCAGGTTGATGTGCTTGTTGGATTGACCCGGGACCAAAAATAACGCCTGGTATTCCAGCTTGTTGAAAAAGACCAGCTTCTGTCCCAAAAGCAACGGTTCCAGACTCATTTAAACCTGTCAAATGACGAATGAGATGTTCAGCTGCAGATTCATGGTCCGGTATAAGAGGAGGCGTTTCATTCCTTAGCTCAGTTGTAACGCCAGCATCTTTAGATACTCGTTTCAATTTGGGCTCTATTTTTTCTCGTATGAAAGACTTTATTTTATTTTCCAATTCATATGGATCTTCATCAGGCAAGCCTCTATAACCCCAATTAAAGTGTGTATATTCAGGAATAATATTGTTTGCTGTCCCGCCTTCAATTACTCCAAGATCAAAAGTAGTATACGGAGGATCAAATAAACTATTTTTGTCCGACTTCTTGATTAGTTCTTCCTGCAAGCTTTCGATAAAATTAATAATCCGAGCTGCAGCCATAATAGAGTTCGCACCTCTGTGAGGTTCGCTAGAATGACCTGGAACGCCTCTTACTGTGGTGCGAAATGAACGCCCTCCTTTATTCCCTCCGACAATCTTCATAGATGTAGGTTCGCCAACTATTACTGCCCGCGGGAGTGGTAAGTTGTCTACGACATCTTTAATAAGGTGCCGAACACCAACGCATCCAACCTCTTCGTCAAATGAAAAAGCGAAGTGTATCGGTACCTTAAGGTCTCGTGATTTTATCTCCGGGGCCATAGCTAGAGCTATAGCACAAAAACCTTTCATATCTGATGTGCCGCGTCCAAAAAGTTTCCCCGACTCCTCGGACATTTTAAAAGGTGTTTTAGTCCATTCTTGTCCATCAATTGGCACGACATCTGTATGACCTGATAGAACTACGCCGCCAATATCCTGCGCCCCAATTGTGCACCAGAGGTTTGCCTTTGTCTTATCTTTATCGTGCGTAAGTCTTGTGGGAACACCCAACTCGTTCATATATTTTTCTATATCTGAAATCAGATCTAAATTGCTTAACCTTGAGGTGGTATCAAATGCAATAAGGCGGTCTAGCCATTCTATGGAGCGTTTTAAGATAATATCCATTATAGAAAATCCATTCGGGTAATTGAGAGTTATCTAGTCCAAAAAGCAGGGGAAAACATAACGAGAACGGTAAATAATTCTAGGCGCCCAAGGAGCATGCCAAGTGAGAGAAGCCACTTTGCCGTTTCGGGGAGACTTCCAAAGTTACCAGTTGGCCCTATGGAGTCGCCAAGTCCAGGTCCGACGTTGCAGATAGCTGTCGCTGCACCTGATATAGCTGTAATGAAATTAAGCCCTAATGCTGATAGACTGGCAGCAAGGAGAACAAAACACATTATATACAAAAAAAAGAAACCCATAACGGCGTTTGAAACAGTTTCTGGTATTTCCTTTCTGTTATAATACGGGATGAACACGCCGTGCGGAACAAGTAATCGGCTCAATTGGGCCCTAGCCGATGCTGCCAGGACTTGGAACCGAAAAATTTTAATGCCGCATGTGGTTGAGCCAGCACATCCTCCAACAAACATCAAGCAAAGTAAAAATACAGTTGGGAAGCCGCCCCAGAGTCCAAAATCTTGCGTCACATAACCGGTTCCAGTAAGGATCGATATTACATTGAATGCGACATGCCTAATGGTGTCATCAGGTCCAAAATTCGAATTATTCCAAACCCAGCAGGTAACCAGAAAAACTGATGCTATTATTACAATAAAAAACCATCGAACTTGACTATCTCGCACAATCGGTGACAGGTTCCCTCTTAGAACTCTAAGGTAATATAAAAACGGTAGTGACCCGATAATCATTCCACAAACGATTATCCACTCCGCTATAGGATTATCGAAGTAGCCGATCGATCCGTCTTTCGTTGAATATCCGCCTGTGGCTATCGTTGTCATAGCATGGGTTATGGCGTCGAAACCAGAAAACCCCGTTGTCCAAAGGGCTAAAGCGCATAAGCCGGTCATAAATAAATAAATTGCGAATATCCCGCCAGCAATTTGAGCCGCACGTGGCAAAACCTTATCAGGCGTGTCGAAAGCCTCTGTTCTGAATAATTGCATGCCTCCAACACTCAATATAGGTAGCATAGCCATTGCCATAACAATTATGCCAACCCCCCCTAACCATTGCAGTAAAGCCCTCCATAGTAAAATGCCGGGTGGAGCACCATCGAGGCCAACAATTATTGTAGAGCCAGTTGTTGTTATTCCGGACATTGACTCAAAAAATGCATCTGCAACGCTTATTTCTAACTCCGAGAATGCAAATGGAAGTGCGCCTACGGCTGCAACGGCGACCCAACTCATTGTTGTAAGGAGAAAGGCTTGGCGAAGATTGAGATTCGTCATAGATGTAGAACGCGTTGTCAGCATTAGTGAAACGCCAACGAATAACGAGACAGCAGCAGATCCAGCAAAAACTTGCCAGTCAGGATTACCAGTTGCTAGATCCGCAATAGCGGGTAAACCCATGGCAACCGCCAACAGTGACATCAACAAGCCAATTATGAATAGTACGGGGCCAACAGTTATCAACCTAGCTCCAATCTATGCAGGAAACAGCTAATTATGCAGGTCGTTTGATCAAAGATAAAAATTCTGTTCGTAGATCGGGATTTTCCTTAAAACATCCTATCAGCGTTTTTGTGACCATATTGACCCCAGGTTTATGAACGCCGCGGGTTGTCATACAGCCGTGTTCTGCTTCTATTAGGACGGCAACTCCTTTGGGTTTAAGAGTGTCATTTATGGCATTTGCAACTTGTGAAGTAAGTTTTTCCTGAATTTGTAAACGTTTAGAAAAAAGTTCCACTGTCCGGGCCAGCTTACTTATTCCGACCACACGATTTTCTGGTATATATGCCACATGAGCCACGCCAGTAATAGGTATCAAGTGGTGCTCACAATAGGATTCAACTCTTATATCTTTTAGTAGTACTATGTCGCCGTAACCATCGGTTTCTTCAAACGTGCGTTCCAATATTTCACTTGGGTCTTGAGTATATCCACTAAAAAGTTCAGCGTATGAGTTAATAACACGCTTTGGCGTATCGATTAACCCTTCTCTAGTTGGGTCATCACCCATCCACTTTATAAGGGTTCGTACGGCTTCTTCTGCCTCTGACCGAGTGGGGTGTGTGTTTGCGCTAGCGTTGCTTGGCGATCTTTTAGAGCTTATGTGGTCGTCTGGTGACACAATATGTTCCTCTTTACTTTTGTTGGTCGGCAGTCTCAATTTCGTTAGGAAAGTCTCATAAGATCTTATCTCAAACTTTACGAATTAATTCTGTCAATATTAACTTGTTTTTTAATTAACTTGCATTAGCTGATGTGGACTGTCCAGCGAGAAAACTGGAATACTAACGTCAAATAATTCTCCATTTTTGCCTTCCATTTGATAGATCCCAGACATTAATCCTGATGGTGTGTTTAACGGCGTGCCGCTGATATACTCGAAGTACTCGCCTGGTTCCAACACCGGTTGTTCACCGACTACACCTGGACCTCGAACGGTTTGAGTTTGGCCAAGAGAGTTGGTTATCGACCAGTGTCTGTTGATTAATTGAACCGTTTCTTGACCTAAGTTTTCAATTTTTACTTCATACGCCCAAACGTATCTAGCATCGTCTGGTGACGAATGTTCATCCAAAAAAGATGGGACCACAGTGATGCGAATTGATTTAGTTGTTTCGGAATACAAATTTATATCTCCAACGCAAATCATACCCCCCCTGATAAGAAAAGATGGGGCACCGACAAATATATTCAACACAAAAGCACCATTCCCAAGTACCTTAATTAGTCGTATAGCATTAAACGACCCGACCCATCGACTTTTATTTTATTGAATGACAGTGAAAAATGAAATAACAAAAGGAAATTTCAACAATTTATTTTGTTCTCCTAACACGCGGATAAAGCTATGGATAAAGGAATAAAAATACCCTCTCCATGTGTAGGTGTTTGCCAAATAAATGCCTCAACTAAATATTGTTTAGGGTGCTGGCGGACCTTGAAGGAGGTTGCTCATTGGTCTCGTTACTCAAATGATGAGAAAGAAATTCTGATGACAGAGCTTGCCGAACGACAGAAACGTCTTGGATCCAATAAACGAAGAGCCACACGACGTTCCAGTCGAATAAAGTAGTTTTCGGGCGACAAAAAAGTTTAACTTTGCGCGTAAATGCTTTATCCGCAGCCGATTGGGGAACAGATGATAAAAAAGGTGAATGAAAAGGATGGCAAGTCATTATAAATTCAATAGTACAAGATGCTTGCCTTGAAACAACAGAATAAGATAACGGGTTGTAATTTGAACCAATCGGATCAATCACCATGGTACTCAGACCATCGAAGCGATTACTTTGTTAACAAGGATGGTTTGATTTATGCTGGTGCGCATATGATTATTGACATGTGGGATGCGATTAATCTTTCAAATAGGGATATTATTCAGAATACACTTAAAAAAATAGCAAAGGCGTGTGATGCTCAAATACTTCATATACATCTGCATTCGTTTGATGAAAATCAAGGTATAACAGGCGTGATAGTTTTGGCGGAATCGCATATAAATATTCACACTTGGCCCGAAGTGGGATTTGCTGCGCTCGATATTTTTATGTGTGGGAAAACGAATCCATTAGCGGCGATCCCTGTTTTAGAAACAGCCTTTAAACCACAACGTATGGAAGTCCAGACGGTTACAAGGGGGATAATTACCAAATAACTTGGTCTTATTGACAATCGTCCATCTATAACGAGGTTTATATGAACCACGCTCATCCAGAGTTTTCAGTAATTATTGTTACTCATAATTCGAACCATTACCTCGTCGAATGTATGAAAGCCTTAACTACTCAAAGAAATAACAACTTTGAGGTAATAATTGTCGATAACAAATCAAACGAAGATCTAATAAATTTCGATAAATTTAACTCATTAGAAATAAAAATTATAAAACTTGAAAGAAATTCTGGATTCGCAGCAGCTAATAACATTGGAGCCAAAAGAGCTATTGGTAAGTGGCTAATTACGTTAAATCCTGATGCTATTCCCGAAGATAATTGGTTATCGGAAATCGAAGTGGGAATAAAACGGTATCCAAAAACTAGAATATTTGGCTCTAAGCAGTTGAAATATGATAATCCCGGAAAACTAGATGGGGTAGGAGATCATTATCATTGCACTGGCATTGCTTGGCGGGGCGGTGAAGGCGATTCAGCCGAAATAATTCTAGAAGATGCCATAGTTATGAGTCCATGTGCCGCTGCAGCAATATATCATCGAGATATCTATGTTTCGATGGGTGGAATGGCTGAATATTTTTTCTGTTATTATGAAGATGTTGATTTAGGCCTGCGTTTCCGATTGCTCGGGCATGAAACGATCCAGTTGGCTGGCGCGAAGGTTCGGCATGTAGGTTCAACAACGGCTGGAAAGAATTCAAAGTTTATAAAATATTATGTTAGCAGGAATAGGATTTGGACATTCATAAGATGTGTTCCTGGATTGTTGTTTGCCGCGTGCCTGCCGCTCCTGATTTTGAGCATAGTCACGAGACTTTGCCTTTCCATATTTTCAGGTGATACCTCCACCAAACTAAAAGCATTTTTTGATGCATTCCGGGAACTTTTTCGGATATGGAATGATAGAAAGGTTATACAAAAAGCACGAAAATCCTCTGTATTACAATTCGGTTCCGATATGACATGGTCTATCGGGAAATTGATTTTGAGGTCGAGTGACTGTCGCCCCATTTCGCCTGAAAAATTTAGTAAAGAGCCAGATGCTCCTTTTCAAGCAGGTGGTTTAGATGGTTCCTAAAATTGACCCCACAGTTGCTGCTGTGGTTGTTGTTTTTGATCCTGATGATCGTTTTAAACAACTGTTACTTTCGCTGGTCAAACAGGTTAACAAAATATGGATCATCGATAATCAGCCAAATTCTGTTTCTTGTAACTATATAAAAGGGGGACAATTTCAACAAAGAAATAATATCAAACTGGTAGAAAATAAAAAAAACGTCGGCCTTGCTGCTGCTCAAAACCAGGGAATAAAACTAGCTCTAGAAGATGGAGTGGATTGGATTCTACTACTAGACCAGGACAGTATACTTGATAAAGACTTTGTAAAAAATATGCTGGATACGGCTCTTAAATATAAAAATAAAAAAAACATAGGGTTCTTAACTCCAAGACACGAATATGACGACGGACGCCCTTCAGTTCCCACTTATTCAAAGGGATCATTGTTAAAACCTAGACGTTATCATATGAGCTTAGCTGAAATTGATGATACACTTTTATTCGGAATGGCCTCAGGAAGTTTCATCCCTAGACAAACATTAGAAGAAGTTGGTCTGATGCGTGAGGAGTTTTGGATCGATTATATAGATTATGAGTTCTCATTCAGGGTGCGAAAGCGAGGTTTGCGAATTCTAGGGGTTGGCGGAGCACGTTTGAATCATCGCCTTGGCATAGCGAACTATCTAAAAATTCTAGGAAAAGTATTATCTTTTCAAGTTCATCCCGCCTTCAGAAGATATACTATTTACAGGAATAGGGTTACAGTTATAAAGGAGTATTCCACGCTTTTTCCAGATTTTCTATTGTTTGAAATTTTATCGATAGCCAAAGACTTATTAAAACTCGTTTTATTGGAGGATCAGAAATTTAATAAGTTACGTTCAATATTTATTGGTGCTATGCATGGCATGACCGGATCGTTTGATCGAAATAATAATCATAGAGAAGGTAATAAATACTGATTGTTAGCGTCCTAAAAGTTTGTTTCCAAACCAAAGAAATATTAGTTTGGGAAATATTATCGCGAGACGAATATAGATGGCTAGAGATAGTGCCCAGAGTGCCCAAGCTGGATATTGTTCAGTAAAATGTTTTTTGAAATATTTGCAAAAACTTCGCGCCTTATACCACTCCACTATACCAGGAAAACTATCGCTGCTTCCCTTCCTATGGATTACGGAAACGTGCGGTAAGTACAGAATTGACCCATTAATTTTTTCAATACGCAAACAAAAATCGATATCTTCAACATGGAGGAAATAGTCTTCATCCATGCCGCCTAACTCGACAAAAACTTGCTTTGGCATTAGCATAAATGCTCCTGATATACATTGAACAGGGGTGATTTTGGACAATGGTGTTGTTTCATTAAGATTCAAGCGCTTAAAGTGCGGATGATTAGGAGCGAGCCGGTCTAGCCGGAATTGCTCAACGCAGCAAGTCCAGGGCGTCATTAAATTACGTCGTGCACCCCTTTGTTCAGTACCATCAACATTCTCTATCCTAACGGTAAGAAGTGAGGTGTTGGGGTAACTTTGAAAAACTTCCAAGGCTGGAATGAGAGTGTCGATTTGTAATATAGAATCTGGGTTCAATAGAAGGATATATTCCCCGCGTGCCCTTCTAACGCCTAGGTTGCAACCCTTTGAGAATCCAACGTTTCCATGTCCCGTTATAATTTCAAATTTTGAATGTTTGTCGGCTATTTCGTTCAACTGCTGGACGGTTTGTCTTGAATTTCCATTATCCACAAGTATCAATTGATGCAGTTTGCTCTGTCTAAGAACTGAGCGAATACAATCCATTAGTACTTCCCCAGTTTTATAAGAGACAATAACTACGCTACACACCCCTTTAGCCTCAACCAAACTGTAAGGAGATCCGCTACCAAGCGGTGCAAGCTTAACAACGTTAGCATTATTATTTGGTAGCCTATTATCGGTACTGCCAGCATCACTAACTTGGTTCTTCATCTTTAATCCAAAATAAAAAATATTGCTTGTTTTGCTTGAGTAAGTTTACTTCATTTTAACAAAGCAAAAACTGGTATCGATCATAATATTACCATAAAACTCTGTTAAAAGATATTTACCAACGCGGAAGTTTCTAGTCTCTTTTCATCCTCATGTTTTACTGCTTCATTGCGAAGATCTTGATTAGATGATATGAGCCATCGGTGGAATTAGAGATATTAGGTTTGTTTACTGTGAAATTAGAACCAACTAGAATAGACGATATAAAGATTATTTGGCCGGATAAATTTGGTGATCATCGGGGGTTTTTTTCCGAAACTTTCAACTCTGAGAAATTTAAGCAGAATGGTCTAGATTTATCTTTTTGTCAGGATAACCACTCTTTATCTGAAAAGGCGGGAACTTTAAGGGGGCTGCATTTCCAGATAAATCCATGTGCGCAAGGTAAACTTCTGCGAGTAACTCGAGGGGCTATTTATGATGTTGCGGTGGATATACGAGCCGGATCACCTACTTTCGGGGAATGGGTGGGTTATGAAATAAGTGCAAAGTTGTGGAATCAAATATTTATACCCGTTGGTTTTGCCCACGGCTTTTGTACACTCGAAGACAATACGGAAGTGATGTATAAAGTGACGGCTCCATATTCCCCGGAGAATGAGAGAGGTTTAGCTTGGAATGATGATGAGCTAGCTATAGATTGGCCCATCGATAATAATGCGCCAATCTTATCGGAAAAAGACACCAGTTATCCCGAGCTACGCAATTTGCCTGCATTTTTTAAGTATGAAATCTAAGCTAGATCCATAATGAAAGAAGAAGCAAAAAAAATATTGGTGACAGGAGGTGCTGGTTTTATTGGGTCAGCGGTAATTCGGTATTTAATAAATACGATTGGTTGTTTTGTGCTAAACGTCGATAAATTGACGTACGCAGGCAACTTGAATTCTCTGAAAAATGTAATTTCGAATCCAAAATACAGCTTCGCAAAACTCGACATTTGTGATGAGCAGAAATTAGATAGGGCAGTAAAAGAATATAAACCAAATATCATTATTCACCTAGCGGCGGAGAGCCATGTTGACAGATCGATTGATGGCCCTAGCGACTTTATCCAAACCAACATTGTTGGCACTTATAACCTATTAGAGGTTTCAAGAAGCTTCTGGAGCCAGTTGGATGAAAACGAAAAAGAACAGTTTCGATTTCATCATGTTTCAACAGACGAAGTATTTGGCTCCTTAGGTTTGCATGGTGCCTTCACAGAAACTACGCGATATGACCCCCGGTCCCCATATTCTGCCAGTAAGGCGTCAGCCGATCATCTAGTTAGAGCATGGCACGAAACCTTCGGCTTACCAGTAGTTTTGAGCAATTGCTCAAACAATTATGGTCCATACCATTTCCCAGAAAAACTGATCCCATTGATGATTATAAAGGCACTAAAGGGTGAGG
This sequence comes from Rhodospirillaceae bacterium, assembly GCA_002690995.1. Lineage (GTDB taxonomy): Bacteria > Pseudomonadota > Alphaproteobacteria > Thalassobaculales > Thalassobaculaceae. The sequence continues at coordinate 413 of NZGS01000149.1, read as the reverse complement.
TATTACCAGTCTATGGAGCTGGGAACAATGTTCGTGACTGGTTGTACGTTGATGATCATGCCCGCGCACTTTACGAAATAGCGTCAAAAGGTCGGCCAGGCGAAAGTTACAACGTTGGTGGAAACTCAGAAGTAAGTAATATTGAAGTGGTAAAAACTATTTGCACAATATTGGATGAGTTATCGCCAAGAAAAAACGGTAGAAAATACCAGGAGCAAATCACTTTTGTATCAGATCGACCGGGGCACGATTTTCGTTACGCGATTGATGCAACAAAAATAAAATCGGAATTCGGTTGGGTGCCACTTGAGACGTTTGAGACAGGACTCAGGAAAACGGTTCAATGGTACTTAGATAACCGGAATTGGTGGGAGCCTATATTAAACAAGCAGTATCAAGGCGAGCGTTTGGGG
>NZGS01000148.1 GCA_002690995.1 Rhodospirillaceae bacterium | reverse complement strand
TCGCCAACACCATCGCCAACACCATCGCCAACACCATCGCCAACACCATCGCCAACACCATCGCCAACACCATCGCCAACACCATCACCAACACCAACACCATCGCCAACCCCAACACCATCGCCAACACCATCGCCAACACCAACACCCACACCAACACCAACACCCTCGCCAACACCCACACCAACACCAACGCCCGGAGAGTTTTCAGTAAGTATTCCAAATCTTTATGGATTTTTCGAAACCACGGATGATGTGTCGAATTATACGAGTTGCTATCAGATTGGAAAAGACCCAGCCGTCGATAAAAGCGACGCCAAAAATTACAAAATTACGTTGGATATTAATTATTATCAAGTCGTAAACGCAGCAGAGAGTGCAGTCTGGTATGATAATTGGCCTCCAAAGTTAACGAAGTTGAGTGCAGATATTCAAGTGGATCCTGCCGCCACACTTTCGGACACAATCCTGTCCGTCAATAATGTTGACTTAATTCTGTATTCATTGGACAATGGTGTACTTACAATAAAATATAATCCAGGAATCGCCGATGTGACAAAATTTGTTGCTGCAAACACGTTCCCTACGTTTGACACAACCAGCATGGTACAACAATCCGCCAGTGCGCCAGATATGGATCTTACGTCTAATGTAAATATGTGTACATGTTCCGTGGGAGACATCAATTATGATTGCCCAGGATGGGCACTTGTCCCTTTGACGGTCGCAATGACGATTAACAGACGAAATTATCCGGATTTTGCAAAGGCCCTTAATTATAACGTCCTGGTGAATGCAGCTTTTCTAAATTCTTCGATACAAGAGGTCTTGATTCGGTATTTTTCAGCGGTCGAATATGAAACGTACGTAGTTCCCGTTCTAGTAAAAGAAGAAACCACAAGATTCTTGATAAATCTATCAAAGGAGGATGGGAAGGATACAATTACATACGCCAATAAGGCAGTCGTTGAAAATGTTCCGGTGTCAGGGTTTATTTTGGATGCATCTCCTTATAGTATGGCTGGATGCCACCATATTCCCCCAGCCATCAAGGCCGTCAATAATCCAGCCTGTGATTTGTGCTAAATATCAGATTGTTCACGATTGGTAAAGACCTATTCACATATATCAACGTCCGCAAATGATGAGATAGTAGGAGATTTTTTTACTACAAAATTTCGTTAAAAAAAAATTCATTATTACAATAAAAAGTATGGATCAGATTGAAAATAACCTTAGAAATTTAAGAATTTCCAAGAGAGATTATACGACTGAACCAATGACTAGTACAAATTTTATGCATACTTTAAACGTTTATAATGAAAACCCAACAAAGACGACAGTTCAAGAAAAGATTGGTGAAATTGAATCCTCTGCGGTGAAAGTATTTCCTACTGAAAAACTTCCGCAGAGAGTTATTGAATTTTCCAGCAATGGTACTTTGAACCCTAATTACGAAAAATATTTCTTTGTGTATGATTTTTCAATGTCAAATTTAAAATTTAAAAGTAAAAATGAAATATCGGGAACATTGAATATTGGTGGACAGACTTTCCATGCGCAAACACTTTTGAAGTCTATTCCCTCTCGAAACAGTTCACTCTTAATGTTTAGGCTAACAAAAGAAGCATTGCATTTTAATTTAACACAAAACACAATATTTAGATATCAATTCAAGTTGATTCAGAATGAATTAATATTAAACATTCAAACAAAATCATCTTCACCATTGGAGATAGCAACTGGGATATTTCGTATATACACCTCAAAACTCATTTACATTGATTCTGAACCTCCTGAACTGACGGTAGATGAAGGTGAAGGATCCTCCATGATAAATTATACTTATAAAAAAGGAGATACTGGTACATATTTAGTTGGACAAGCAGGCTTAGGGTATGATATGTCGGCTACGTATTATACAATCGAAGCTGGAGAGAAAGAACCTGTTTTTTCCAACCTCCAAATAAATATAAGCAAAATATCCTATTGGTCTTTGAATTATAGAATTCCAGGAGAGACACAACCTGGTCCTTGGTACTGGATAAATTCTTATAAACTTGAGAATGAGCATTTGAAGGCGGATTATTTAAATTTTCCTGATCCATTTGTCCCGGGAAACCCCTCAACAGGGTGCTATGAGTTATCTGATGATACATCAAACTGTACAAACAGTTGCCAATTCACGAATGAGCTATTTTCTAACAGGAATTTATCTGATGTTGCAATTTCCCATTCGGATGATCTACAAATATATCGTCCAGATGTCGAAACAAGTGAATCTGGATTAGTTCCTGACTGTTATGATTGGGGAACCTGTTTGGATACATATTTGGTGACGCCTGTAAAATCAGATGTTTATCCATTATATCCCGAGTATGATTATGCAACTGTAAAAATAAAAGTTCCTAAAACATATGATGGATCAAAGTGTCAGAAAAGTCAGACAGTTGATACTTTATACTTTAGTGTTACTTCAACATTTCCTTCTTTGGATGAAGCACCTAAAAATCCTTTACCTTATTGGTCAATAAATGCTGTTCAACTAGATTCCATTAAGGACGACGATGGATACGCTTATATATATTTTGGAAAGTATGAATCTGTATATGANTATTTATTATNTATNNGTAAANAANATACAAGTGATCCAGTCACTGTAACACGTGGTGGAAAAATTGGATATCTAATGGGAAATGCAACATTTTTATATATCTGTCGTTATCGTGCCTCAAATCCAGAATGGGAAGGTAATCCGGATAATGCAACATGTTATCGTAACAGGCTCTTCAATCAACCATTATCGACTGATAGCTTAGGTTCATGGACTCCACAGATTATTGGTGAAAATTTTGATTCATTTAAAAGCTTTCTAGACAGTCCACCACCGATGTAAATTGACGAAACTCTTTTACCTACAGAAAGGATATCAACTACATTTGAAAGCAGCTTCCTCGAGATTACATTCAGTTCCGCCTTTTCATTTTGGACTCACACCAGGAAGTGCATTTCGTGACCTTGTTCCAGATTGGTCGTAAATTCATAACTTGTAACATCATATTCCAATTTTGCTCGTCGATTGTAAAACATATTCTGTGTGGAAACCATCTGTCGAATATCTTGACGGGTAATGCGATATGATATACTAATCCAGGTCGGATTGTCCAAGCTGTCGGTTACATAGGATTTGCGATTGTTCTGGTCATAGATTAGGTACATTTTGTGTTCACCCAAAAGGGTATTTTCATAAATGTAATATTGTTTTATTTGTTGGAGGACTTCCGCAAAGATTTCATGATAGGTTGAATCATATTCATAGATTAGTCGTATAAGTTCCACTGGCAAACGATAAAACATTTATTATTAAGTCATTTATTTTAATTCCTGGCATATTTTTTCAATGGTTTCATGTGGATAGATCTCGAAATAATCCAGGGTTTCCTTTACGGGGAGCGGCGTATAGGTTTTCAGCCGCGACGCACATAATTTATGAAAACGCTCGGATAATACGTTGCATCTGTCATATTGCAAGGACAAAATATTACAAGAACGGAGGTTCCCCATTCGTTTTATGAACAGCTGATGTACTTCTTCGACCATTGTCTCAACAGAGCTTTCAGGATTTTTGTGGAGACGATACTCAAAGGCACGCCGTAAATTGTATGACGCTAGTAAATCTGCATTTCGAATAATGTCAAAACAAACGAAATCTTTGCATTTTTCTACATCGCTCGGTGCTGTATATTGTAAACCACCGTCACAATATTTTACGGTTTTTGAAAAGGACATGTTCTCCATGAAGAAAATTGTTCGCGTAATTATGTCCAGATCCTTCTCGACATCTTGCATCTCCAAAATGAGCCGGTCCAAATCTTGTGGAGGATATTTGTGATCATTCATGTCATGGTACAGGGAACCCAAAATGACAATTTTTTTTTGTCGGTCGCTTAACGGAACATCCTTCATTAATTCCTTGGCATAATAAAGAACCTCCTTACTATGCACGTGATTGTGGGAATTATCAATCCCGCGCGCCAATGACATTTTCCTGATATTTTGCAGTGATGTGTGGACCAGTGTATCAAATGCAAATGCAATCGGAAGGAACAATAAACCAAGATAGAATTTCATTTTTTTTTATTAAAAAAGGAAATGAACTATTAAATCAGTTTTGCTTTTAAAATAGTTGGAAGGACTCAATTACAACAATTTCTGTGTTTTTGCGTCAGACGTACATCAACTTGTTTGTAGTCCTTTCCTCGTAACGTCGAAATTCTTACGATTGCCTCATCACCAAGCTTTGGATACTTAAACTCCCTTGAACGACCAGTGACTCTCCCATATCGTTCTTTACTAATCGTTTCTTCGAGAGTATCGGTTTGTGAAACGCCAGGATGACTTACAGACAATCTGATGTCATTTTGCCCAAACGCTTTGAACGTAACTGCGAGTCCTTCGCCAATCGGTACATCGGACGGGACATTGAAAAAATCTAAATGTCCATTGGTAAGAAAACTTTCAATCCTTCTATCTTCATCAAAGGATACCGTCTCAATAAATTTTAGAGTTCCAATCGGAACCGACAATTTATCGTTTTTCTCCGTATAAAATAATTTGAACTCTTTTGCACGCATATGATGAGGATGTTCCTTATCGTCATTAATTGGCGTAAACTTCACATCATCTTTGGCAATACTGTAGTAGAACGTAAAACGTGGTGTTTGTGCCATTTTTTTCATAGTACCAACAGCTCCTCCTTCAATCTTAGCATAGTTCCTCGTATATATACTATCAGTTTCGCTCCACTGACTGCTAGATGAAACTACAACAGCTCCTCCGAAATTACCTGCTGTATTCTTGTAATAAAGATTACCTTTTCCTTCCTCTACCTCTTCTGCTGATCTTCCTGCAGGTTCAGCAGCTCCCAATCCATGTGTATCCGCACTGTGGTCATGAGTATCACCATGATGATGAGCAGTACCACCGTGTGTATCCGCACTGTGGTCATGAGTGTCGCCATGATGATGAGCATCAGTTACAGGCACGCCTGGCTGGTCCTTGTACTCGTAATCTTTTATTGGTTCCAGACCATAACTGTCGATATTCCCAACAGTTGCTGTAGCCAAAGTTCCATCCGTAGGGGCTTGATGTTTCCAACTTGTAAGTACCATTTGCAATTTTGATATTATTGTATCTATCAAAGGGAAATATATTTTTTTTTTATTAAAAAAAAAATTGTATCAGACGCAGCATACTTTGAATGTTATTATACAAGAAACGTATCCATCCTGGTCGATGCAACACCGTAAAGGAGAAATCATGAAAAGTCATTTATACATGTACACAAGAGGTTCCATTATGATTCGTTTTGAGATGAACTGCCTGGGATCTTCATAAAAAAATTTGTGAATATATTTTTATAAAATAAAGAAGAATGACCCAACCTAAAAAAAACGTCAAATTAAAATTACTATTAATAATAATTATCTTGTCTAGCTTATTGATTATAGGTGGAATCGATTTATACTTTTTATTAAAGGGGAAGAATAATCCTAGTGATGCTTCCGGCGGCTCGGAATCGCTAACTAGCGACGTGGTTACGGACCTACCCATGGGTATATACTGTTATGTCTTAGGTAATGAAGGTCATTGGACAAAGAAATTTCAATCAAAAATGAAACATAAACGCCCTAAAATTAATTTTATTACATATGGAAACAGTGTTTTTGAGAACTCAAAACAACGCTTATTAAGAGAAGCAAAAGAATTTGGAGAATTTGACACCATTAGAGGTTTTGGACCTGACGATATTAAAAGGGAAACCCATAGTGATGAGTTTAATAAAATATTGGATATGCCACGTGGTGGAGGATATTGGTTATGGCGTCATGATATTATTAATGACACACTTGAAACCATGAATGATAATGATTTTCTTATTTACTTGGATGCCGGATCCACATTAAATATACAAGGAAAAAAACGATTTTACGAATATTTACAATTATTACATGAAAGTAAGAAAGGTATTTTATCTTTTCAAATGAAACACAAGGAAAAATATTGGACCACAAAAGAAATCTTTGATTTTTTTGGTGAAAGTCTAGATGGTGAAATCGCAAATAGTGGGCAAATTATTAATACTGTATTAATCATGCAGAAAAATAGTTCTTTATTACAATATATGAAATCATATAGTGAAATTGTTAACAATCACCCTCTTCTAGCAACAGATACTTTTAACGAAAAACAAACTCATGAGGGATTTCAAGATAATCGTCATGAACAAAGTATTACTAGTATTTTACGCAAAAAGATGAATTTACCAGTAATAAATGATGATGAAAGTTGGAAACCACCTTTTGGTAAAGGAGACTCGTTGAAATACCCGTTTTGGGCAACGCGTATACGTAATTAATTAAATGAAAAGAAATTATATTTTGTTGAAATCACATAACGATGCAGATACAAAATTCAATCAATTCAGAGAAGGAAATTGGCATAATGTAACAAAAAGAAAGTTTGAAATAATCTATAATGAATTGATGGAAAATGAATTTGTTTGTTTTACTGATGGTGATATAGTTTTTCTGGATAAAAACTTTCTGAATTATTGTTTAAACTATATACAAGACAAGGATATGGTCATCCAAAATGATACTTTATCGAATACCGATCATACTAATTTATGTAGTGGTTTTATGTTTATTAAATCAAATAAAAAAACTTTAGAGCTTCTTAATCCTACAAATGTCGAAAAAGATGTCAAGTCAGGTTGGGGTGACCAAATTTATATAAATAAAATTAAGTCAAAGTTAAACTACAAAACGTTGCCACTTGAGTTGTTTCCTAATGGAAATTATTATTATAAGAATGATCAAAAATTGAAGCCGATGCTTGTTCATTTTAATTGGGTTAAAGGACATATAAAAAAGGAAAAAATGTTAAAATACAACAAATGGTATCTTCAAAAGCCAAAACTATTGTGAAAATTTGAAGCAATAAAGATATAGCAAAGCATGATCAAAAAAAAAAAGTAAGCAATATTATCAATAAAATTAGTATAAATTTATAATTTACAATTATAAATCCAAATTTCTCCATCTTTTATAAAAAAAATAGAAATTTGCTTCTACCGAAATGGTCTACCCAGGCCTCATAATCCCATGATGACGCTAAACGTTGGTGCGGACTCTAGTTTTTTCCAGAGCTGCCTCATGGAAAAAGTTATGCAAAGACACGTTGATAGAATTGTTTGACTTTTTTGTGAATGCGAACATTTTTTCGGGAAAAGTTTCGAACAAATAATCCATCAAGGGAGCGTATCCTCGAAATCGCTACATAAGTTTGTCCAGGGGCAAAAATATCAGAACCGATATCAACTTCTGCAGCATCCAGTGTAGTTCCTTGAATCTTGTGAATGGTAAGTGCCCAGGATAGACAGAGTGGGATTTGACGAATACACAACATGGGATATTTTTCCGATTGGTAACAAGAATATTCAACGAGAACTTCTGGGCCATGAGAAAATTTTACAATGGGTAAACCATCGTCATCAAAATCGGTTATGGTTCCTTGAGAACCATTCCATATTTTTGCCTGTGGAAAATTTGCCAAGCACATCACTTTTGCACCAACCTTCAATGAAACATCACGTACCACATTATTTTCTCGAATCAAGTTTTCAAATTCTTCTTTTTTCTTTATTTCAGAAAGCGCTTTACATTTCTTCATGATTTCGTCTTCAATCGGTACATTCGGCTGATAAACATAGGTTTCGGTATAATCACAATCCACCGAAAAATGCATTTCCCGAGTGTCGAGTTCGTTATAGATCCGATTGTTAATCTCCTCGACATGTTTTTTTTTTGGGAAACAATTTGGCCGTTGCCAGATCAACCGATGGATTGCAATTCATTCGACATTTCAATAATTGGATATCCTCTTGTGTCAGCGATCCAGTGCGGAGATTATTGAGAAGACGCTGGAATACTGGATCGGTTTGCCGAAAGTTTTCCTTCAATTCAATGTGACAGTCGCTTGCGAACAATGTTGACCATAAGGGAGATTCGAAACAAAATTTACAGTCACTGCCAAAAGGTGGTAACTGATAAAAGTCTCCCGAAAAAACAAGTTGTATACCCCCAAAAGGTAGTTCATTCTTGCGAACCGTTTGTGAAACATGATTCAGTAATTCGAATATATCTGCGGAGAGCATACTGACTTCGTCAATCACCAAAATTTTCGCCGATTTCCAATTCTGAATTGCACTTTTAGAAAGATCCGCCACGATCTCTGACCGAGAACCCTTTCCTAATTTTATCCCACTCCAGGAGTGAATTGTTCGAGCTTTTTTGTGAAGTACCCCCGCAGCACATCCTGTCATGGCACATAAAGCTACATTACCTGTTTTGTGAAACTCGTTAATGAGATGTGTTTTACCGTGACCACCAGGTCCGGAGATGAAAATGTTATGACCAAGTTTAAATTTATCAAAAGCAATTTGTTGGGATTGTGAAAGTTGCATGCTTAATTTATAATCATAATTCTAGCACATAATCATTTTTTTAATTTCGTACTTCAGATTACGTTTTGTATATTGTTCCTATTTTTTTTATATATAAATCGAAAAATTGATTTTTTGGTTTCAATGTGAAATTAAAAAAGTAATTTACGTAGAGAAATGGATTCTATTCAACAATCGGTGATTACAATACAATCAAATATATTTGATGAACGGAAAAATATGACAGACGGTCAAAATGTTTGTATTAACAATGAATTGTTAAATATATACGTAAAGAACCAAGAAAGAAACAGTGACATTGCAATAATAAAAAAGGAAAATCGTAAATTGATGAAAGAAAAATTAGAACTGGAGTCAATACTTTCGCAGCAAAAGAAAATATTTAGCAATCCAAATATTGTAGAATTTGTGGCAAGTAAGAACGGTAAGGTTTTACAGTTTGTGTCCAAGGAACTACAAGATAACCGCGAAATCGTATTGTCAGCGGTGAGACAGTCATGACAGGCTATACAATATGCCTCGGACGAATTTAAAAATGATAAAGAAATTATGTTTGAGGCCGTGCAACAAGATGGGAATGCTTTACGGTATGCCTCAGATGAATTGAAAAATGATCGTGAAATCGTATTGACAGCAGTGCAACAAAATGGGAATTCTTTAAGATATGCCTTGGACGAATTTAAAAATGATAAAGAAATTGTGTTAAAGGCCGTGCGGCAACATGGGTGGGCTTTCGGGTATGCCTCGGATGAATTGAAAAATGATCGTGAATTCTGTTTGGCAGCAGTGCGAAAGTCATGGTTGGCTATACGGTATGCCTCGGAGGAATTGAAAAAGGATCGTGAATTTATGTTGGCAGCAGTGCAACAAGATGGGGTTGCTTTATACGATACCTCGGACGAATTGAGAGGAGATAAAGAAGTCGTGTTGGAGGCTGTGCGACAGCGTGGCTGGCTTCTAACGTACGCCTCGTACGAATTGAGAGATGATTGTGAGCTTTTAAAGATTGCTCGGCAGAACGGTTATAAGGGTCGTAAGATGTAAATTTGGTGGGAACAATTATCGAAAGCCAACTTTTTTCCTAATTGAAATCTTCTTCCACACATCTTCGGTAAGATTGCACCAGCGTTGAACAGAAAAAATATTGATCATTTTTCAGATATTGATTTTTACAATACTGCATATATAATTTTTCGATCTCGTGACAAGATGCTTCCATCGATTCTATCAAACAAGTAAAATTTTTTTTTCAAAAAAAAAATTTATATTACATGTTCACTGCTTGGTTCATAAAGGAATCTATATATTCCTGAAACATTTCATATAATTTCGCGGGAGCATCATATTGGTAACAGTCATCAAGATCTTGACTACAAACTTGGGTTGATGCATCGGTTTTGAAATCTTGCTCATATAACTTTGTAATAGAGGCGGTATGTTTCGAACATTGTTTTTCAATAAGCGTTTTGGCGTCTGTTTCAATGAATTCATCAATCCTTTGTTTTGAAAACACCCAATGATCCTTTTTTTTATAATACCGGCCCTTCAATTTGCGGAATTCGGAAATAGAATCTTTATAATCGGATTTGACATAAATTTTGTCACCTTGCACTATGCCTTCTCTTTGAATGATTTCCATGATTTTATAGTGTGGACTTATTTGTTTATATGTTATTCGATTGCGCCAAGATTGTCCTCAAAGTGAACACGTCGTTCGTCCGTTAGTAAAAACTCCATCGATGAACAACCGAAATCCTGAACCGAATAAGTATTACCGTGCCAATCTTCGTTAGGTCCCAAATATCGGCGGACCGTATCGGTTATATCGTTTTCTGCCTCATCGACGACTTTTTCTACTAGAAATTTTCGGGGACCCTTTTTTATTTGCGTCCTGAAAACGTAATTCCGACCACAATAAGGATATTCAATGTCAATTTTTCCAGTTGAAACCTTTGAAATCTTTAATCTCCCCCGATGCAAATCTAAAAATACCAACGCGTATTCTCCAAATAATTGACACGCTTCGATGACAACGAGTTGGAATGTCCGGAATTTGTCCGATTTGGTAAGACTATCATTTTTTTTCCAGGACATTTTGAAATATTCATAACACAAAGTTAGCTTTTCCCAGTAAAGGTAAATCAGAAATAATAAGATACTAAACATTTTATTCAAGATATTTCATTCTTTAAATTCAAAAATCTGAAAAAATAATAAAATTTTTTGGAGCGACAACCATGAAAGATATACATTGTCCCCTGTGGGGGGTCATACGACTTTCAGATATTGCCGTGAAGATTATTGATACTTTTCCCTTTCAGAGGTTGCATTATATAAAACAAACGGGACTCGCGTACAAGGTTTTCCCAAGTGCGACATCAACTCGATTTGAACATTCGATTGGCGTATATCACACGACACGATTGTTTTTGAATCATTTACTAACAGCTGAAGAAAATTTTATCATTTCTGAACGTACGCAAGAACTACTTTGTCTGACGGGGTTAGTGCATGATTTAGGTCATGGTGCGTTTTCCCATTTGTTCGATCGACTTGGTATTCATGAAATGTCCCACGAAGAACGTAGTATAGGATTGTTCCGAAAATTAGTTCTAGAGTATGAGATACCTTTGTCCGAAGAGGAAGTCGATTTCATCTGTGCTCGTATTCATCATCCACCCAATGACCACTGGTATGATACATTAGTTTGCAATCCGTATTCCAGCTTCGATACGGATAAATTTGATTACATCTTCCGTGATGCAATGCATTTTGGATTAACGGTTGGTATTCATAAAAATCGAATTCTCCATAACATGAAAATCATTAACAATAGAGTCTGTTTTTGCGAAAAAATTAAAGACGAAATGCAATCTTTTTTTGAAATGCGTGAAAAAATGCATCGTTTCATTTACCGTCATCCCACGATTCAAAAATTTCAATCCAAGTTCATTCAAGCACTTCGACCAAAATTAGAGAAAATAGATTCTCTGGATACATTTCTTCTCTATAATGACATGTATTTGCTACAACAACTCCCCTCGTGGAAAGAATTTGAAGAACGGAATATCAAGGATGAAATCATTTCAAAACCATATCATGATGTCCAAAAAAAACTCGCATTCGACAACCTCCTTTTTTATCAAAAGAAAAATCCCACCGTTGCATTCGCCCTATCGTTTAACGAATAAAGCGATCTGAAATATACTTTGCTACGTAGTAGGTCCCCAGAAGCGTCACGAATAATGATATACTGACAATCAAATATTTTTTCCAATTCCACTGACCATCCGTGTCGATCATTGATGGATGAAATATAAATACCACTAATAAACACCACAATAATATAAGGCCAGCGTATACACCCATTTTTTTCAATTTTGTTTTCGTCCATAAAGGTGTTTTGCCCACTGAATTTACCATTGGGAGAGGGGATGATTCCCCCAAATTCGATGTGCGCTCAATTCCATTCAACGTATTGATCATATCCTGATATCTTTCTTCTCCTGCCATTTATTTTTTAATTGATTCTTTGACTCTTTAAATGCATTTACAAAAACTGAAGAGTAGAAGTGAAATCGATTTTTTCAAAGTCACATGGAAGTTCGTGATCTATTATTTTTTTATTTTCTGCATTTATTTTCACAAAATCTAATCATCATGAAAAAGATTAATCGTTTTTTTCGAGAAATTGAAACGAATCACAAATTCCTTGATTATTTTCTTTCCTATATTTTTGTGGTCATTTCTTTACAGGCAGATTATGCATTTCGTTTTATTGAAAATTACTTACGCAAAGAAAACGTCCACGTTCCATTGCAGCACGCATTTGCTTTCTCGTGAAGTTTCTTTTCTAGAACCAACAATTTTTACATCTATTATAAAATGCAAATTACGCTTTCTGGTGCCAAGAACAGTGTCTTGCCATTACTGGCAATTCCTTGTTTGTCCTCTTCCGAGATTCATTACGTAAACGTACCAAGGATTTCCGATGTAGACATTATGTGTGAGTTGTTAGAAGTATTACAGTTTCAAATCATCCGTGAAACGAATAAAATAATCATACTGCCACACACATTGTTTCTTGAAAATAACTTTCGACTTCAATCGACCGCCTCAATACGAGCATCGTATTATTTTTTTGGAACCTTGGTTCATTTCAAAACAAAAATTATACATCCATCCATTGGAGGATGCAACCTTGGGGATAGAAACATTGACTTCCATCAACGGTTTTTCGAATTGTTGGGAGTCCATATCATAATGCAGGAAGACGCCGTTATTGTTGATGCAACAAATTTCTGTTTTAGGAAATCCACATCATACACTTTTCCAAAAAAAACTGTTGGCGGAACTATAAATGCCATTTTCGCTGGGGTTGTTGGGGAGGGGGAGATATATCTGTACAACCACAGCAAAGACATGTATGTATTCGACGTTATTGAGGTATTGAGTGCGCTTGGTGCCGAGATTTCTGTTCACGACAGTCATATCTATATGAAACGACAAAGTCACTTAAAAACAGCAAAAGTAGTTTATGAAATAAAAGTTGATCCAGTAAATACTGGTACCGCCATCCTATTTGCCGCATTGTCGGAGTCCAGTGAGGCTCATTTTCATAATGCCAACTTGAGTTGGTTGGGAGAAACGAAGGAAATTTTGTCACGATGTGGTATTAACATGGTAGACAAGGCAATTGTAAGGACTCCCCGTCTTAAGGAATTTCACATCACGACTGATCATTACCCAGGTTTCTATACTGACTTAATGCCTTTGTTCTGCATTTTAGCAAGCCAAATTGGCAATTGCTCGATTGAAGAAAAAATATACAATAATCGTTTTCAATTCGTACATGAGTTAAAAAAACTTGATTTCAATTTTCAATTGATCAACAACAAAAAAATTCAGATCTCCCATTGCAACTTTGGATTCGATGGTAATTCTATAGGGCTCTCCGCACCAGATTTGCGTGGAGGGGTAGCTCTCGTATTAGCATCTTGTCTAACGATCAAAAACTTTCCTGAAAAACAGATTGTCATAAAAAATTTTCATTATCTCCGACGAGGGTGTGATAACATTGAAATCTTTACAGATCTATTTCAGGTGAGAATAACAAACAGAACAGACAACATTGCCATCCTACGTCATAAAGATGTCTCAAAGCCGATCAGTCTGCATTCTGGTTCTAATGTATGACCAGTTTTTTCATATACCTTTTCTTTTATCCATTGGGCGAGTTTGAATATATCATCAGAGGTGCATCCTTGCTTCGTTACAATCATATTTTTATGACCAGGGTGTAGGTGCAATGTCTTGAATGAACTCAAGTCCAAATTTGCTTTTTCGATCTGATAACCAGCTGATTTCTCCTTTCCTTTTTTTTGGTCAAGATTATAGAAAAAACAACCACAGGTATTGCTTTTTGGGTATCGGCTGTTCCGTTTTCTTATAATTTCCCTCTTTATAGCTTTTAAGTTCGTAGTCGTGGGTCTTGTTTTTTTAATCTTTAAGGTTGTATTGACTATAATTACATTTGGATTTTGTTTGAAAAAATTGGTTTTATAGGCGTAATGAATTTTATTCTTGGGAATTGTTCTCAATTTCCCCGTGCTTTTCTCCATGACAGTAACATATTGGACAAAATCACTTAAACTCGTATCGTTGTAATGAATGTTCATAAACGTTGCACCACCCATACAACCTGGGATTCCGGAAAACTGTAATAAAGATTGTAACTCATATTTTATTCCTAAATTTACCAAATCGTCAATTTGTACTCCAGCATCCAATTTTATTATTAACTCCTTACTTTCGTGTTTCGTCTGTATCGTCCTGAAATTCAATTTGATCAAGACAATATTTTTCAGAACTCGATGCAATAGAATATTTGAACCCTCGCCGATAATATAAATTTTGTACCTTGTTGTAGCATATTTCTCTACAACTTTTTTCAATTCGTCAATTGCTTCCACCTCATAAAAGTGTTCACAGTGGGAATCGATTCGAAACCAATTATAATTTTTTAAATTCATGCTTACTTATTATTTATTTTTTTTTTTTAAATTCAAAGGAATCAAAAGGTTCCGATTCAAGGAAACGGGACCAGTGTGCGTGCTTTTTTACATGCCAAGGACACCGCAATGGCGTTTGAAAGAATCCTTTGTTTGGGGAAAATTGGGGAGATTTACAATATTGGCAGTCAAGAAGAATATTCGGTTCTTGAAGTCGCTCGTATTCTCATTGAATCGATCAAAAAAACAAAACGAATCGACGAATGGATTGAATACGTAAAAGATCGCCCTTTTAACGACCAGCGCTATTACATATTGAAAGAGAAACTACGGAACCTTGGATGGTCTCCACAAATTGATTTTTTGGATGGGATACACAGCCTGCTCTAAAATAAGAAAAACTCAATACAAATTATTTTGAAGGAAGAATTGTTATGTTTTTTAATGATAAAAAAAATGTTGTTTATAGGTAGAGATCAATGACTCAAAAAACTAGCACAACAGAACAAAAAAAAAGTGTTACAAGAACCTTGAAATCACTCCACGATCTTTTAAAAAAACAGAAAAAGATATCGACAAGGACTGAATTCTTGAGTTTTGTTGAGAAAGCAATCTCGGAGAATCCTCTTGTTAGAGATTTTCTATTAAGGGATGGACGAATGGGTGTTTTTGAGCCCGATTTCACAGAAATCTTTGATTCAGGAAAAACCCCGTACACAAAAGACGCCGGAAAGACAAAAACTCGAGCTGATATTATTCATGCCAAGACCGCAATAGATAAAATTTCTATCGATTCAAAATACTCCAACACAGTTGGACAAATGAAGATGTACATAACTCAGTATTTCAGTCCAGGAATATGTTCCGACAGATTCCATGGATATGTGCGACTATCGATGCCAATAGAATGTGATGGTGCTGTGGAACCTGCGCCAGCTGCAATACTGCCGAATCCTAATGTTAAACCTCGCCCGCTTCGGTCTGATCTTGACGGTGGGGCTGGCCAACCTAATGCTGGACTGGGTAAGGATATTGATGGTCCAGAGGGGCGCTGGTGCGACCCTGGTGCACCGTGCTCCAGGGTCTGAGCCAAAGGATCCATATTGAACGTCGTTATGAAGCTGATGGAGGTGGACAGCGGGTAGTTGAGGCTGGTTCTCATTGAACTGAGTTTTAATGGAGCTGATGCTGAACGTCCATATGGTAAATAATCATGATTCAATTTTTTTTTTATTACGCAAAAAGTCTAATAAAATTTTTTTTAATTGGGACTATGAGTTTTACATTTCAACAAAGGAAAATCACAAAAAGTCAACTTTCCCAGCACATTTTCAATAATATTTTGATCAAGCGTGTTGGAAGGTTTTATTAGAATTTTCTGAATCAATTTACGTAATTTTTGAAAATTTGTAGGAACGCTGTCTTTGTCTATGGCCGCTTTCACGGCTCCACAATCGGTATGTCCCAGGACTACAACAAGTTGTGTGTTCATAACCCCACTAGCGAATTCTAGAGAACCGACAATGTCTTCATGGAAATCAAAAGAAACTAGGTTGCACAAATCAATCGGGCGATTGTTTTTTCGAAGGAGTATTTTTGGAGGATTTTCAATTTCATTTCGCGAAGTACAGGAAGGCGCTGTTTCCACCAATTTTCACGAATGGCTTGTTTGATCAGTGCAATGGAAGCATCCATGTCGTTCATGTCTAAGCGAACAAAGGCACGCTCGTCAATGTAGTCTGTTAAGTTGGGACATCCCCAATAGAAACAAAGTGTTTCACAGAGAATGGCTTCCCATATTTTTTCGGTAGCATAATTTTTTCATCTGAATTTTTCGTCATGAAATAATACTGGTACGTCGAAAGCACGGTAGAAGGATCGTCGTTGTTCAATTCTCCTTGGTAACCTTGCAAGTCATGAAAGTTTTTCTTTCCGAAAACATCAAGAATACCTTCTGCATCTAGTTTTTTGGCGAATCGAATTCGGCTTTCTTGAATTTTTCCATGCCCGATCCCACTCGTTTCATAGAATATGGGTTGTTTAAAATTTTTTTGTTTTGGAAAAAAAATTGCTTAAACGTAGACAATAACAAAAATGTTCAGGCTAGAGCGATATACTCCAAATTTAGAAAATGACTTGCGTAATCTTGCCCTCCTTCAAAAGAAGCATGATCCAAGACCATCTCCAACACCGACTCCAACACCGACTCCAACACCGACTCCAACACCGACACCAACACCGACACCGACTCCGACACCGACACCGAC
>NZGS01000147.1 GCA_002690995.1 Rhodospirillaceae bacterium | reverse complement strand
AAGGAAAAAGATCTCGCCCTCCCGCAACAATTCTTTCTTCCGTATTACCCAGAGTAATTTTTCTTGTTTCGAATACTTTTGATTCAAAATCCAACCCCATCTCAATAATCCTTCCACCAAAAAATATATACTTGTCGCCGTTTCCTAAGGTCCGGCGGACATAATGTCAAGAAAACCGAGCTGACGGTAGTAAAAAAAGCCAACTGAGATTACAATATCGCTTGAATTCACTCATCAACTACAAAAAGTGGCTTCTCGCCTCTGGAAACGCGGGCGATATTTTCAAATGCAAAATCAAGTCGCCGCCACCACGTGTCGATTGTAGAGCCCGCTGTGTGGGGGGTGATGATAACATTTTCCATCTCTAATAATGGACTATTACCTAGGGGTTCAGCTTCGAAAACGTCTAGACCTGCTCCAGCAATTAACTTTTGTGATAGTGCAGCGACAAGATCTGCCTCTACAATTGCGCCGCCCCGTGCCGTATTAATAATAATGGCTGACTGCTTCATCGCTCTCAAAACTTTCGCATCGATTAACCCGCGAGAACCCTTTGTTAACGGGGTATGTATTGTAACGATATCTGAGGTACTTATAAGTTCATCGAAACTAACCTGTGTTGCGCAAAGTTCTTTTTCTACTCTAGCATCCGCCTTAACTGGGTCAGAGTAGACTACGTTAGCTAGAAAGCCCCTCGCCATCCTAGCCACCTCCTGGCCGATCTTTCCGAAACCTATAATGCCAACTCTTTTGCCACGTATTTCATTTAAGGCAAGAACCTCTTGATGACCAAGCCATTGACCATTTTTTAATGATGTGTGGTGTAGAGGTAATTTCCTGTATAAGGCTAGTATTAATAAAATAGTATGCTCAGCAACGGTTGGCGCATTAGCACCCCCATTTGTTGCCAGTGGAATCTCGGCAGATTTCAAACTATGAACGTCAAGCCGATCGTACCCAGCACTCAATATCTGCATAAGCTTTGCTTTTTTTGCGACGTCTACATCATCGAAACCTACCGTATAAAGCATGAAGTAATCTGCCTCAGAAACGATCTGTCGTCTTTCCTTTGAAGACATTTTTTCCTCACACAATATCAACTCAAAATCGGGCGGTGTCTTTTGTTCTGCTGCTTCTATTATCTCGTTGGGCACGCTAGCTTGCTTGTATAGAAAGACGATCTTCTCCATATATCTTCATTCCCGGCATTTTAAGAGGAAGACTATTCATTGCACCTACATAGGTTCTTGTCAAAGACACTTCAAAAAGATTAGCGAGAGACAGTAGATATTTTATTGCTCAACGACACAAATCACTCACCAGCACTGGGAAATTAACCCTTTTTCTCAGTTTTTCAGATAAATT
This sequence comes from Rhodospirillaceae bacterium, assembly GCA_002690995.1. GTDB lineage: Bacteria > Pseudomonadota > Alphaproteobacteria > Thalassobaculales > Thalassobaculaceae. The sequence continues at coordinate 19,950 of NZGS01000147.1, read as the reverse complement.
CAATTCTGGAGCAATTTATGCCACTTACTACTCGATTTTAACATCGTTTCTGGGTTATAATTTGCGCTCCATTTATTCCATAGCTGTTAGAGATACAAATGAGCGTGTATAGTGATTATTTAGATGAAATTGAAACAAGACGACAACAGGGTCTTAACCCTAAGCCCATTGAAGATGCGGCTCTTATCAAGGAAATAATATCCCACATCGAAGATGAGGGAAGCACCCAATATAAAGCATGCTTGGAGTTTTTTATCTACAACACCATACCTGGAACTACGAGTGCGGCAGGAGAAAAAGCTAGCTTTCTAAAAAAAGTTATACTTGGTAACTCTAAAGTACGGGAACTCCCGGAAACCCTTGCATTTGAATTGTTGTCACATATGAAAGGTGGCCCATCTGTCGATGTACTTTTAGATTTAGCATTAGGAAATGATGAAGCGATCGCACTTAAGGCATCGGAAGTTTTAAAAACCCAAGTTTTTTTATATGAAGCGGACTTAGATCGCCTGAGACAAAGTTACAATGCAGGCAATACTATCGCGAAAGATGTTCTAGAGAGTTACGCAGAGGCAGAATTTTTTACAAATTTACCTGACATTGAAGATGAGATTCAAATCGTCACCTACGTAGCGGCTGAAGGAGATATTTCAACTGATTTATTATCTCCCGGGAACCAAGCCCATTCTAGATCGGACCGAGAATTGCATGGTAAGTCGATGATATCTGAAAAGGCTCAACAAGAGATAAGAGCCCTTCAGGCACAACATCCTGACAAACAAGTTATGCTAATTGCTGAAAAAGGAACGATGGGGGTAGGTTCATCCAGAATGTCTGGCGTAAACAATGTTGCTTTGTGGACCGGAAAGCAAGCTAGCCCATACATACCCTTCGTTAATATCGCACCAATCGTGGGCGGTACCAATGGAATTTCACCAATTTTCCAAACTGCTTTAGGTGTGACTGGCGGTATCGGCATTGATCTAAAAAATTGGGTTAAAAAATTAGATACTGATGGCAATCCAATCCTAAACAATGATGGCAACCCTATCTTAGAACAAAGATTCTCTGTAGATACTGGTACGGTCTTTAAGATAAATACTAAAGACAAAAAACTGTATGACGCGTCAGGCAAAGAGGAACTTGTTGATGCCACCTCTTCCTTTACACCGCAAAAATTGGAGTTTATAAAAGCCGGGGGCGCCTACGGCATTGTTTTCGGTAAGAAATTGCAAAGTTTTGCTAGTGACACACTTGGCTTAAAAACGAAATCAGCATTCGCTCCATCCCAAGAGATTTCGCACAAAAGCCGAGGCCTAACCGCTGTTGAAAAAATATTCAATGCAAATGCATTAGGCATAGCTGATGGGAAAGTTCTGCACGCTGGATCCGACGTTAGAGTTAAAGTCAACATCGTAGGCTCGCAGGACACCACAGGTTTAATGACAGTTCAAGAATTAGAATCGATGGCTGCAACCGTTATTTCACCAACCGTGGACGGAGCTTACCAATCAGGATGTCACACCGCTTCTGTTTGGGACTTAAAAGCCCAACAAAATACACCCAAATTAATGGAATTTATGCATAAATTTGGTCTAATTACAGCACGTGATCCAAAAGGAATTTATCATTCTATGACAGACGTGATTCACAAAGTACTGAATGACATAACTGTCGACGATTGGGCAATTATCATTGGTGGAGACTCGCACACCAGAATGTCTAAGGGTGTTGCTTTTGGAGCTGACTCTGGAACTGTTGCTTTGGCTCTTGCCACCGGTGAAGCCAGCATGCCAATTCCAGAATCTGTGAAAGTTACTTTCAAAGGGAAAATGGCAGATCATATGGACTTTAGAGACGTCGTGCACGCCACCCAGGCGCAAATGCTGGATCAATTTGGAGATAACGTATTCCAGGGGCGCATCATAGAAGTGCATATAGGAACGTTACTGGCTGATCAAGCTTTCACCTTTACGGACTGGACGGCAGAAATGAAAGCTAAGGCTTCCATTTGTATTTCTGAGGATGAAACGCTTATAGGATCTCTCCAAATTGCAAAGGACCGTATACAGACTATGATTGACAAAGGCATGGAGAATGAGAAAGGCATGCTTCAAGGTTTAATAGACATTGCCGATAAGAGGATCACTGAAATAAAATCAGGGTCCAAGCCAGCTCTCAAACCTGATGCGAATGCAACGTATTTTGCAGAAGTAATAGTTGATCTAGATGAGATCAACGAACCTATGATTGCTGACCCGGATGTCAATAACATCGATATATCAAAACGGTATACTCACGACACAATACGGCCCATTTCCTATTACGGTGCAGACAAAAAGGTAGATTTGGGCTTTGTTGGGTCCTGTATGGTGCACAAGGGCGATGTAAAGATCGTGGCACAAATGCTGAGAAATTTGGAAAGCCAAACGGGCGAGGTGAAGTTCAACGCTCCTCTCGTTTTGACAGCCCCAACCTATAATATTATCGATGAATTGAAGGAAGAAGGTGACTGGAGTATTCTGCAAAAATATTCTGGGTTTGAGTTTGATGACAACTCTCCCAAAAACTCAGCTCGAACGGAATATGAAAATATTCTATACCTTGAGAGGCCTGGATGTAATCTATGCATGGGGAATCAAGAGAAAGCAGCAAAAGGCGATACCGTGCTTGCTACGTCCACTCGACTATTTAAGGGCCGAGTAGTCGAGGATGCTCCAGAGAAAAAAGGAGAATCTTTGCTTGCCTCTACCCCAGTCGTCGTATTGTCAGCGGTTCTTGGGAGAACACCTACTATCGAAGAGTACAAAACTGCCGTTGAGGGAATAAATTTGACTAAATTTTCTCCTCCTTTGGATAAACTTTCCAGCTCAAATTCAGTCCATTTTTAGAAAGATATGTAACCACCCTAAATTTTGTTGGCGAGGAATAATAGTTTTCACCATGGCAGTCCTTAAATCCACTTTGCTCCCATTACCGCAGAGTAACTTTTATGGTTAATTCAGATATAAGCCACATTCACATTCACGATGATCAGGATTTCCTCGGAATGCGCAAGGCAGGCAAGCTCGCAGCCGAAACCCTCGATTTTATAACCCCATACGTGCAACCAGGCATAACCACAGAAGAGTTAGATAGATTGTGCCATAACTTCATAGTGGACAATAATGCTATCCCTGCTCCATTGAACTATAAAGGTTTTCCGAAATCCATTTGCACTTCGATTAATCATGTCGTTTGCCATGGCATTCCCGGAGGCCGAANANTNGATGAGGGAGANATTCTTAATATTGACGTAACNGTTATCNTNGATGGCTGGTANGGNGATACAAGCAGNATGTTTGGNGTTGGNAAAGTAGCAGTNAAGGCCGCCCGTTTAATGGATGTTACTTACGAGTGCCTNATGANGGGNATAGAAGTNGTNAAACCAGGATCAACNCTNGGCGATATAGGNCATGCTATCCAAGANTATGCAGAAAACCANAGGTTTTCAGTCGTACGAGATTTTTGTGGACACGGGTTAGGTCGTGTGTTCCATTCGGCCCCAAGTATTTTGCATTATGGGACTGCTGGCATGGGAGCAGTTCTACAAAAAGGAATGTTCTTCACAATAGAACCAATGATAAATGCCGGCAAATATGCCGTCAAAATACTTCCAGACGGATGGACCGCCGTGACTCGAGATAGATCTTTATCGGCACAATTCGAACACTCCCTTGGGGTCACAGAAGATGGTTGCGAACTATTCACAGTATCGCCCTCAGGCTTACATAAGCCACCCTACGATATTTAGAGGTAGACATTAAAATTTTTGTCGGAGTCATTCTGTTCAACAGTCATTTTTTTCATTCAATTCTAATTAGTTTATGATTTAAAAAAAGAAATTACCAAAGGAGGGACACATTGGATGAAATAGTCGATCAAGCCAATGTTTCTGGCTTCAAAGATCCCCTAAAAAAACAGATAAATGGACTGTTTTTTAACCTCTGGGCATTTGGGAGTAATTCGTTAGTAGCCTGGATGCCAACCAGACTTGGCATTGATATACTAAGTGTGCCAAAAGTTAGGTTGTTCAATATAGAAAACCCGGAAAGCAGAGTTTTTCATGGGCAACGACAAATGGAGATTGACGAGTTTCGACAAACCAGTCAATTAGTAGACTCCGAGCCAATGGAAATACGTTTAGAGTTCACTATTGGAGATGATGAGGCTGGATTAACAGAAGCCGAAGTTGAAGAAATTTTTCGAAATTATGCAACTTTTAAGACTGATTATCGGGCCGTCTTATTACTAGATATTGTTGGGTTTTCCAAACACACTCCAGAAGCTCAAGCGAGCCAATTATCGACTTTAGAGTTTGCACTGAACATAGCTGAAGAAAGTTGCAAACAAAAAAACCTCCCCATCGAAATGAGGAGAAGTACAACCGGTGACGGCTTTTACATATGGAACCGTCTCACCGGGCCGGAAGCTGATATCGCTCTTTTTGTATTGATGCAACTTTTTCTCACTTACTATTCTGGGCTCAAACGCGCTATCACAGAAAAAAATGCTGCCCCCGATATAAGAACTGCCGCAGGTCTCGGAAGCCATTATTCTTTTTATGAACCTGGCAGAGATGTTTTGTATACAAGCGACGAATATATAGTCGGCGATGTGACCATCGACGTTGCACGGCTCATAGGTAAAACTAATACACATCAGATTGTGATTGGCGCATTTTCTCGCCCCGGCAAAGAAGGTGAAAGCCCTCTAACCCCAGAGCGAATAATGCAAGTAGCTTCCGAGAAGCTGAGAGAATTCGAGGGGATGCCTTTATTTGGAAATCCGGTAGAAAAATTCTCTTCGTATATAACTGGACCCAAAAGGGAAAACGGAACCTTCAAAAATCAAAAAATGAGAGTAATTGATAAACACGGGTTCGAACACATTTGTTATAACGCAAAGGTCAACGTCTTTCTCGACGGAGATGAGCCTTACTATATCGGTCTGCAGCATTCTGATTTATTTGGAAAAACTAGTTAGAAATAAATATCTTTGTCAATTATCACGGATTGCATTTTCGAGAACACATCCGTCCATATTACAACCTTGAGTGTTGGCCCGAACTAAATTTGCCTCGTGAAAATTCGTTCTGTGAGACCTCCCAGTATCAGTACCATCCTTCGAAACTATGTTAATTTCTCCCATTTCTGCATTCGCTAGATTACAGCGTTTTAAATTGGCGCCAGCAAGATTAGTACCGATTATAACAGCCTCGCACAAATTGGCGTCAAATATATCTGTTCCTCCAAGATCCGCTAAAATAAGGCTGCAAGCTTTTAATTGGGCCCCCCTAAGCTTTCCACCTCGCATTTGTATGCCAGAAAGATCTAACCCGCTGAGATCATGATATGATAAGTCCATACCATCTAAACTACCTCGCTCTCCCTCAGCACCATTTGTACTAATCCACTTTTTGTGACTTTCTAACTTATCCTTAACTTCTGGTGCCATCTCATCAAAAGCAATCACCTTTGGTGCATCACCTATATCGATCTCCGATGCGTCAAGTCCATCCAGAGAGTTTTCGCTGGTTTTAGTTCCTCGCATACTAACGTTCTCTACCTTCGCATTAGCAAATTTTGCTCCTCGAACATCCGCGCCATTTAAATTCGTATTCGTAAGCCTTGTATCCGACAAATCTGCATCTTTTAGATTAGCATATGACAAGTCGACATCTGAGAGGTCAGACCCAAACAATTGCGCCCCTTCCAGATTTGCTCCAACTAAACTAGCGCCTTGAAAATCTACATTGGCCATTTTTGCGCGCGTCCCTTGAGCATAATCCATGAGACATGCTGTTAAATCTGATCTTTCGTTTCCCATTGAAGCACTACCATCTGCGCCCATCATAACGCCCCCTCGCAGATCAGCATCTTTGAGGTTTGCATTGGTTAGGTTCGCTCCTTTTAAAGAAACCCCTCGTAAAACAGCGCCTTCCAAATTTGCATTCTGGAGATCCACATCGCTTAAAGTAGCACCAAACATATCCGCTTCGGTTAAGTCAGCACCTTTAAGAGTTGAGCCTGTTAAATTTGTTCCAGCCATAACAGTCTTTGCCAACTGCCAACCTTCTAGGTTTTGTCCTTCAAAAGCCTTTTTTGAGAAATCTGCTTGTTTTCCACCACTTTTTTTAGCCAACCATTTTTTGTGGCCAGACATTGCATTTTTTATTACGAGTAGTGTCTGTTTTTGTTCTTCACTTAAGCCTGCTAAAGGATCTTTAGTTTTTTCTTGATCTCTTGCCCCGCTCGAGATGCGGTCTTGCCAAGACTCACCTTCAGAATTTGCAGATCCCGAAATACTATTTTTATCCGTTTTCTCAATATTTTGGCTTGAAATTCGGTCCTGCCAGTCTTCGCCTTCCGCCATTTTACATCCAGTCTTTTAAACCAGTAAAAGTATTCTACTTCTGATAGACGTGCTTTACTACCTATCTCTATCACATTAGCTTTTTTATACAAGTCTGCACATAATGAGAAACCTGCATCGTCAAATTTCTATGACTAGCTTACAGAAGGATACCAGCCACGCCAAATTTTAGATCGATTGCGGTTCTCGTATATAATAGGCCGATGCAAAACTTATCATGCAAACGAGTGGAAGAATCAGCATTGATACTTGGAAATCCGCTAAATTAAAAACCCTAACCCCGTCAAGCATTTCACCTGCCCATCTATAATCAAGTAAGGCACCCACTAACGGTTGTAAGATTGCGCCGCTTCCAACTACAAAAGTATTTATTAACCCAAGAGCTACCCCACTCGACTCTGCTGGATTGTTATCTTTTGCTAAAGCAAAACCCAGTATCATAGAAGCTGAAAAAAAGCCTTGAAAAGACAAAACAGCAATAACCAGCGTTGTTGGTAATGTTGGGACCAAAATTGTTGTTCCAGTAGTCAATGCCGCACCACACGTGCCCCACAACAATAAAATACGACGCCTTCCAATTCTATCAGACAACCAGCCAAAAAATGGCGCTCCAATAGCCCAACCAACAAAGATTAGTGAGATAAAGCTAGCAGCATCCGGTTTATCTATTTCTCGCGCTTTCATGAGATAGGGAACGCCCCACAAACCACCAAATGATAATAAAGCACCTGTTAAGCCACTTGCAGCGAGAGTTGCGAGCCAGGTCTGTCTGTTCGCACATACATCTTTAAGGCCAAACCAAATGGAAAAATTATCTTCAGATTTTTGATCTTCTTTAGGGTCTCTAACAGTGAACAACAGCAGAACTGCCAAGAATAACCCTGCAATTCCAAGACTTAAATTACAACTCCTCCAACCGAATGTAGCTACCGCCAAACTGAGTGGGGCTTGACCGACAAACCCGCCAGCAGATCCCATCATCTGCGCCCAGCCGCCAAGCACAGCAAATCGGGAAGGGAACCATCTAGCAGCCATGTTCAAGGCTCCAACAAAACTGAACGCGGCCCCAGCACCCACGAGCCCTCTTCCCAAATAAGCAAGGTACACGCTGTCAGCCAAAGAAAAAATGATCGAGCCTACACCGCATAGCGCACAAGCGCCCGCAACGACACCTCGCAATCCATATTTATCGACAACTAACCCAAGAGGAATTTGAAGTGCTGCATAAATGTAGAGATAGGTCGCAGATAAATAACCTAAAATTGCCGCACCAACACTGAACTCTTCCATCAAATCATCTACCATAACGGCTGGGGCAACGCGTAAAATGAATGCATAAAAGAAAAACAGAGCGCAAGAAAACCAGCCAACCATTACAAGTGATCGGCTAGTTACCGAGACGCGATAAGGGGGCAAATTAAATCACCTCGTTTTTAAAATTAAATGAGATGCCGATACAATAATCGATTTGCATCAACTATAGAAAAACCTAACATATTAAGAAATGTGGGCTTCCCCTTTGGACATAACAAAACCCTCATATCCATTTGCAACCACTCGCTCACATTCTTTTGTATAGGTATGCACGCCACCAACATAGGGCATGAAAACCTTTGGCTTACCGGGTATATTTACCCCCATGTACCAGGAGTTAGCGAGCGGGTATAAAGTGGAGTCCGCAACTTCTTTAACGTGCTTAACCCAATTTTCCTGCGCGTCCAAAGTAGCTTCTATCCGGTTAAACTCATTGTCTTTCATGTATTGTAGACAATTTGCGATCCAATCTACATGCCACTCAATAGATAATATCATTTGGCTTTTTACACCAGGACTTTGAGGTCCTGTAATCATGAATAAATTTGGAAGGCCAGCGACCATCACCCCTAGGTAAGTTTTAGGCCCTGCCTCCCATTGCTCATCAAGGGATGGACCATCTTTAACCTTGATCTCGATCTCCCTCATTGCCCCGGTCATTGCATCAAAGCCCGTTGCAAAAGCTATAGCATCCAATTCATAATGTTGATCTGTAGTCCGTATGCCAGTTTCAGTTATTTCCGTTATTGGCGCACTTCTTACATCGACAAGCTCAACATGGTCTTCATTAAAAATTTCATAGTATTGACTGTCCAAGATAAGTCTTTTTGTTCCAATGGGATGATTATCAGGGCAAAGTAATTCGGCAGTCTTGGGGTCTTTCACTGTTTCTCTAATTTTGTTTCTAACAAACTCAGATGCTGTGTCGTTAGACTCCCTGTTAAGCAACAAGTCAGTATAAGCATATAGATAACTTATACTGCCCCCCTCCTGCCATTTTTCTTCATAACTTTTCAATCGTTCTTCTTCGGTCACTTCTAATGCCGATTTAGTTGGAGGAGGAAACCCTGCTATGCCAAATGGCGTATCATAAGCAGCTTTGCGGCGCTCAGAATATTCCGCTTTATGCTTTTGCTCTTTTTCAGGGTTTAGAGGAGCATTTCTCGCTGGCAGACTGAAGTTTGCGGTACGCTGGAAAACTGTTAAATGTTTCGCCTGCCGTGCAATATGAGGCATCATCTGAACCCCAGATGAGCCTGTGCCAATTACACCAACACGCTTTCCAGAGAAGTCGACCCCCTCTTTAGGCCAAAGACCAGTATGATACCATTCTCCCTTGAATGTGTCTAAACCCGGAAATTCTGGCTTCCTTGGCGTCGATAGATTTCCTGTAGCCATGATACAAACTGGGGCTTTGAAAGTTTCATTTGTATCCGTGCCTATGGTCCAAATTCCTGCGCCTCCATCAAATGTCGCACTTGTCACACGAGTGTTCAATTGGACATCTCTCATCAAGTCAAAACGTTCTGCAACGTGATTGATATATTCTAAAATAGCCGGCTGCGTACCATATCTCTCAGGCCATTTCCAATCTTGCTGAAGTTGTTCATCGAATGAGTAGGAATACTCCATACTTTCAACATCACAGCGACAGCCAGGATAACGGTTCCAGAACCAGGTCCCACCTACTCCATCCCCAGCCTCTAATACTTTTATCGAAAGGCCCATTTTCCTGAAACGGTATATGGAGTAGAGACCAGCCAGTCCCCCACCAACAACTAGAATATCAAAATCATAGTTATTTGATTTTGATTTAGAAGCACCCGCGTCCGGCATTATTGTTCCTTTCCTATGCGACTTTATTTATAAGTTTTATCTTAGGCCGCAGTGATACCATATTCAGATGAAAAAGCGGCCAAAAAATGTAATTCAAATAGCGATATCACCAGCTTGTAGCACGAAGATGAGGTTAACGAGACCTGTCAACTACTTCTCTATATTTTGCTCAAATGCCTTCTTCTGGGCGGAGGTAGCCTCTGCCTGATATTTTTCTTTCCATTTTGGATAGGGCATCCCATAGACTATTTCTCTTGCTTGTTCATAATCTAAAGTTTGACCGCGTTCCTCTGCCGCTGCTAGGTACCATTTGGACATGCAATTTCTGCAGAAACCCGCCAAATTCATGAGGTCAATGTTTTGTACGTCTTTGCGCTCATCTAAATGCGCCACTAACTGCCGGAACGCTGCTGCCTCTAACTCAAGTTTTGTTTGTTTATCAAAATGCTCGTCTGGACTTGCCATAAAATTCTTCCAATTCCTGATTATCTACTTATTTGTTTTTCGTGTTGTGAATCATCGATCATTATGTACCAGATTAAACGCAGCATCAAAGATTACAAGCATCGCATTTGCCAAAAACTTAAATGCAGTCCAAAGACGGAAGCACTTTTTCAAGTGACGACGCAAATATTTCTGCCCATTTCTCTGCACCAGATGTGAACTCTATCAAATCTTGCCTAAACTCAACTGCTATAGAAATGAGGTTGTGTTCGGGCACGTGCTTAAGGAAAGTATAACCAGCTGGCTCACTTCCCGAATAAGGCTTATTGTCTCCGACATTTAGCGAACCATTTTCACGCAAGCTGGATATCAGTGGATATGCTAAACGCTTATCGTCTTTCCATAGAACACCGATCTGCCATGGTCGAAAAACTCCATCCATAACAGGTGTGAAACTATGGAGAGCAATTAGAAGCTGATTTTTTCTTCCATGGAGTGTTGGGCTCCAACGCCTTAAATGTAGATCAATAGCGTTGTGGTACGGATAGAATATTTCCTCTTCCCTAAATTTTTGCGAGTGCGGATCAAGATTCTTATTGCCGGGTATCTCCGTTTTATCCGAGACAGCAGGTATCGATCCAGAACTACCCGGACGTCTATTACAGTCTATGACAAGTCTGGAATAATTTGCCACTATTAGTGGCGCATTAAATCTTTTTGATAAATAATGCGCAACAGTGTTTATTCCAATATCATACGCCACATGGCGTCTTAGTTCGTGTTTTGGAACTCCAAGACATTCAAGCTGTTGTGGTATCGCATCTCCATTATGGTCAGAGGTGAACAAGAGGCCCGAATTTTTTTCAAGTCTATATTGAGAAAAAGCCGCAGGGTCATTTTGATTTAAAAGTGACAATAAAAGCCCCAATCTATCTGAAAAATAAACACAAAACATCACTCCCGTTAATCAACAAATAATACAAAAACTTAACTTATCCAAAATTATTTTTTCTATCGACCTCATGGTAAAAAATAAGCAAGTTAGTTAGATTAAAGTTTCAAAAATCTCTAAAAAGGAAACTTTCTATGCATTTTGGAGACCGGCTTATTAAAAGCACTCACAAAATCGGAAATCCACTTTGTGTGGGACTTGACCCATACCTAAATAAAATTCCACCTCTATTTCAAAATGGTACAATGAAGCCCTGTGACCCGCGAACAGCCCCCGCAGTTGAGACGTTCTTAAGGGCTGTGATCGATGTAATAGTTGGCAAGGTAGCGATAATCAAACCTCAGTCAGCGTTTTTTGAGCAGCTCGGATGGAGAGGCATTAAGGCTTTGGATGCTATTATACAATATGCTCGCGACAAAGATATTTTAGTTCTTATGGATGCTAAACGAGGAGACATTGGTACTACAGCAAAGGCATACGCAGAGACCTATCTTAGCAAGGAAGCTTTACTACTTTCCGATGCTTTGACAGTTAATCCATTTTTAGGCAAAGATACACTAGAGCCATATCTAACCGAAGTTAAGGACAATAATCGAGGCCTTTTCATTTTAGTTAAAACAAGTAATCCAGGTTCTGGGGATTACCAAAATGTGCTTGTTAAGGATATACCTCTTTACGAATTTATGGGGAATTCATTACGTTCAATTGCCTCTGAATTTGTTGGATCAGCTACTGGCTGGTCTTCGATAGGAATTGTGGTTGGGGCAACCTATCCAGAACAAGCAGATCGACTCCGCGAAATACTCCCGAATGTACCATTTCTTATCCCAGGTTACGGTGCACAAGGCGGTGCAGCCGATGATGCCGTTACAGCGTTTGTAAAAGGGAGTAACGGTTATGAAGGTGGGATAGTTAATTCATCACGGGGAATACTATTTTCTGATGGAAGTTACACCTCGAACCCAAAAATCTGGGAGTCAACTCTTTGCACGTCGGTTCAACACGCTGTTGATGGTTTAACCGAAGCACTAGCGCGAAAGACCTAGATTCTGCATTCTAGCAGAAAGATTATCGGAAAAATATCATGAAAATACGCGCCATAGAAACTATTAGAATAGATGAATTCCCAAATTTACTATGGGTGCATGTTTGCACTGATGATGGCATTGTTGGATTGGGTGAGACTTTCTATGGCCCAGGGGCAGCGGAGGCTCATATACATGAAACTATTGCACCAATACTCTTGGACCAAGACCCATTACTTATTTCTAAACATCATTCTAAACTTATTGGTTATGTTGGTTTTAGTGGAGCGAGTGCAGAGCAACGTGGACGCTCAGCTATAGACGTAGCCCTTTGGGATATCTGGGGCCAAGTAACCAATCAACCCATTCATCAACTGCTCGGAGGTGCAGTCAGGGACGATGTAAGAGTGTATAATACATGTGCTGGCTACCGATATGTTCGGAAGAGCTCTGGCCAGAGCACTAACAATTTTGGTTTGGATACAAGTGAAGGCCCTTACGAAGATCTTGATGCATTTCTAAATAATGCAGATGACCTTGCGAACTCTCTTCTTGAAATGGGTATAGATGGTATGAAAATTTGGCCGTTCGATTACGCCGCTGAGTTATCAAATGGCCATCACATATCAAGCGCTGATATGAAAAAAGCTCTAAAGCCATTCGAAAAAATACGGAAATCTGTCGGTGACAAAATGGACGTTATGGCCGAGCTTCATGCCCTTTGGGATCGACCAAATGCCGTTAAAATTGCTCGAGAATTGGAACAATTTTCACCTTACTGGGTCGAGGATCCCGTTTTCATGGATCATCTCGGTTCATTGGATAGTGTAGCACGATCTACATCATGCCCCATAGCGGTAGGAGAGACACGAGGAGGTATTGCCGATTATAGGTATCTCTTAGAGTTAGACTCACTTAGCTTGATTATAATGGATATTGCCTGGTGCGGTGGCCTCACCGAGGCCAAAAAGGTTGCTGCAATGGCTGAGGCGTGGCACGTTCCTGTTGCTTTCCACGACTGCACTGGTCCCGTAGCCTTAACAGCTTCCACTCATCTTGCTATGGCTTCAAAAAATTGTGAAATACAGGAAATAGTGCGAGCATTCTATTTTGGCTGGTATACTGAATTGATGACTAGCCTTCCTCCGATAAATAATGGCAGAATTTCCGCACCCAGTGCTGCGGGATTAGGAACAGCACTTCAGCCAGAAACACTCAACAGAAAAGATTGCCATATCAGGCGAACTCTCCGAAGTTAAACTAAATTATATTTTCCAAATATTTACAGACAAAATAGAAATAAGTTCACGACAAGATTATCTCTTAATATTAAAAGTTTTCTCAATTACGATTGTTACTTTTGTAAATTGCAATTGACAGCTAATAATTATCCCAAGGTTATTTATTAATGGAATTATGGATACCTATAACAATACTTGCTGCGTTTTCGCAAAATTTAAGGTCTGCACTTCAAAAACATTTGAAGTCTAAACTTAGCACTGCCGGCGCCACGTATGTTCGTTTTTTCTATGCGATCCCATTCGCTCTCGCTTACCTTGTAATACTCAACCAAGTCTTTGATTTAAAAATGCCCAATCCAAATGCCGAATTTGTATTTTTTGGCATAATGGGGGGCATAACACAAATTATTGCAACCGGGCTTTTAGTGTACCTTTTTTCCTTTCGAAATTTCGCCGTTGGAACAGCATATTCAAAAACTGAGACCGCTCAGACCGCAATTTTCGGCCTCGTGATTTTAGGGGACACTCTCACACCAGGCGCCATACTCGGTATAGCAATCAGTCTAATAGCAGTGATGGCCATTTCCACAGCTCGTCAAGAAACAGGCCTAAAAAGCATATTTTCTTCGCTTTTGAAAAAAACTGCACTTATCGGGATTGCCTCAGGTACTATGTTTGGGATCTCAGCGATTTCCTATCGAGCAGCTTCTCTTTCACTAGGTGGCGAAGGAGTCGCTATTCAAGCAGCATTTACCCTCGCTTGTGTCACAGTATTACAAACGGTTCTTATGTCAGTTTATTTGATTGCAAAGGAACCCGGTGAAATAACAAACGTTATTAAGAATTGGAGCGTGGCAGGGCTTGTAGGTTTGAGCGGTATGGTCGGTTCTGCATGCTGGTTCACTGCTATGACCTTACAAAACGCTGCGTATGTGAGGGCGTTAGGCCAAATTGAACTAGTATTTACTTTTGTCGCTTCCTACCTATTTTTTAAAGAAAAGAGCAATCTAAGCGAGATTATTGGAATAATAGCACTAGTAATCGGAATCTTAGTCTTGCTGATTGGAACCTGATACAATTTAAGATAAGGCATAGTCTGATGTGGCGACGGGTATTGATACTTTCTTTTAGTCTGTTGATCCAATCTTGGACATCAGCCGTTGCGGAGACTGCTCACATGTTTACATTTAAGTCCATTGATGGAGAGCCTATTGCTCTTTCCGAATATACCGGTAAAGCAATATTAGTCGTAAACACGGCGTCTCGGTGCGGTTTTACACGACAATATAACGGCCTTCAAAGTTTGTGGGAAAAATACAGGGATAATGGGTTGGTGGTGATAGGCGTGCCATCAAACGATTTTGGAGGACAGGAGCCTGGCACTGAGAAAGAAATTAAAGAATTTTGCCAAGTGAATTTCAACATCAGCTTTCCTATGACGGAAAAAACAAAAGTCAAAGGGGAACAGGCGCACCCATTTTTCTCGTGGGCAACCGAAGAACTTGGTAGTTTGTCTAAACCACGTTGGAATTTTTATAAGTTTTTGATAAATAAACAAGGGAAAGCCGTAGACTGGTTTGCCTCAAGTACCAGCCCATCATCCCCAAAACTAATCTCAGCTATTGAGAAGGTTCTATCGGGAGATGATTAAGTACCTTATCAAAAACTAGAACTTCCCTGCTTTTGCTAATAAGCTAAGCTCCTAACTTGAGGCAAAATCTTAAAATGGACATTTCAGATAGAACTTTTTATAGCGCAACCAGCACGAAAAAGGATTGGCGAGATGTCGTTAGTGAACTTTCTTGTAAATTAGAGAAAGGCTCGGGAAACCTCGGCATCATATACCTTTCTGAAGATCTTCTTGCGTCTTTAGAAAACGTTATCAAAGAATTAAAAATCGAAACCAGCTGCCATAAGTGGTTGGGTGCTGGTGGGTACGGCGTTTTAAGCAACTTTGGCGAGTTTTACGGTGAGACTTCAGCAACAGCACTTCTTTTAGATTTACCAGAAGAGAGCTTCAAAGTATTTTCTGGAAATGAGAATATAGGCGTAGCAATCAAAGAAAGCGAAACAGATTGGCTAGAACGGGCACATATGCCCCTTGCAATAACACATGCAGATCCAAGCCAGCCGACAACCATGGAGGCAATTAAGAACCTCGCGCGAGAAACAAATAGTTATTTAATTGGTGGCCTAACAGCGGCTTCTAGTGAAAGTCCACACATTTCAGATCAGTCTGGTAAGGCTATTAGTGGAGCGCTATTGTCACCGGAGACATGTGAGATACTGACAGGGCTGAGTCAGGGGTGTAGCCCAATAAGTGAAACACTTACTATCACTAGATCACAACGAAACATCATTCAAGAGCTTGATGGGAGACCCGCCTTTGATGTTTTGTTAGACGTTACAGGGAAAGAATTTCTGGACAACTTACAGAAAATGGGCGGAACAATCTTTGTTGCCTTTCCAATACAAGGATCTGACAAGGGAGATTACACTGTAAGGAACTTGGTTGGTCTGGATCCCCAAAATAAAGTCATAGCTATTTCCGAGAATATTTCTGATGGAGATAAATTACTCTTTTGCCGCCGCGATAAAGAAAGCGCCGTGAAGGACATGTATAGGATGTCTGAAGATTTGAAACGTAGGATTGGCGAAAAACAGATTAGAGGGGGTATTTATATTTCATGCGCTGCAAGGGGGCCTAACCAATTTTCAGGTTCCGCTAGAGAAGTGGATATTATCAAGGAAACGTTAGGGGATTTCCCACTCGCAGGTTTTTATGCAAATGGCGAAATCAGCAGAGATGAAATCTATGCTTATACAGGCGTTTTAGCAGTATTTTTATAGAAATAAGCCGCTAATATGAAAAATGAGGCGTATTTCCGCCATTGATAACCCTTGGGTCCAACCTGACGACTGGTACGATTTAAAAATGACAATAAAAAACCCCAACCGCGCTGGTTAGGAAGTTAGAGCGATGACTGATATTCCAACATACGAAGTTTACGCCATAAGATATGCAGAACAATTAGAACGAGCTGACGGAGCGACTTATTTAGGTGGCGACCCCAAAAAGATGATCAGAGGTCTAGACTTTTTTACCTATGTCATAACAGGCAATGGTCAAACATTTGTTGTTGATACTGGGTTTAATCCTGATTTGTCAGGCGAAGGAGGACGCAATTTTTTAGAGTCACCAGCCGAGAGCCTATCTAAAATAGGGATTAAGGCTAGTTCTGTTGAACACGTTTTATTAACTCATGCGCATTTTGACCATGTTGGAAATCTAGATGATTATCCAAATGCAACATTTTCAATACACGCTGAAGAAATGAAATCAATCACCGGCCCAGATATGACATTTGCGCCCTTTCGACTTGCTTACCATGCGCGCGATACGAAAAAATTAATCGAGTTGCTTTATGATGAAAGATTGAAGTTTTATGAGGACACGGTAACTACTGTTGCACCAGGCATTGAGTTCCACCTAATAGGCGGTCATTCCCGAGGACAACTAGCGTTGCGAGTGCATACTAGCAGAGGTTGGATACTTCTAGCATCAGATGCAGTCCATCTTTATGATGAAGTTGAATTTGAAAGGCCGTTCGCAATATTTCACGACCTCCAAAAGATGATTGATGGGTACCGCAAGTGCATCAACATTGCAGGAGGATATGAGTTTTTAATCTCTGGCCATGACCCCAAAGTGACGGACTGGTATCCACCTTTGGCACCAGAATTTGAAAAACGTATTTTAGATCTCAGTCAGTCACCTAAAAAGTAATCAAACACCAATAGCCGCCCCGTCTCTCCGAGGGTCGGCGGCGCCGGCGAGCGAACCTGAGAAGGGGTCTCGTGAAACCGCTTGCATCCCGCCACACTGCATTGTAAACGGACCTGGGTTTTTGATATCATGGCCTCGACGCTTTAATTCCTCAGTCACGTTCTTAGCCACTCTGTTCTCCAACACAACTTCTTTTCCATCAAATAGTCTTGCACGAGGTGCCTCTATTGCTTGTCTCAAATTTAAACCGTAATCAGCATAGTGCACCAATGCCTGTGCCTGAGTCTGCATGATGCCGTAGCTTCCTGGGGTCCCTAATGCTAAGACAGCTTGATTATCTTTAAGCGAGATTGATGGACTTAAACACATTGCCCATCGCTGTCCACCCACCAAATGATTTGGTGATGCAGGATTCAAATCTCCCCAATACATGAAGTTATTCATGCAAACCCCTGTACCAGGAATTACAACTGTCGATCCCCACGGCGAACCCAAACTTTGAGTAAGACAAACCATGTTACCTTCACGGTCAGCGATTGAGATCGAAGTCGTATGAGATTTATTTTCTGCCATCTGAGGCGTTACTTGTTCGCCAAATTGTTCTGTTAATCCGTCGATAACTTGGCTGTCAGCAACACGCTTCCGAAGGGGCAGTATATTTCTATCCGTTAAAAGCTCTAAGATTTCTTCAATTGATTTGTTATTGTTTTCAATCCGTACACCCGCGGCAACGCGGATAGCACGAAATACGGTATCCAGATGCTCGGTGCCTAGATGATCAAATTTATCTAAATCAAAGCCTTCTAGAATTCTCATCGTTAATAAAAACTGAAAAGCTTCGGCCGGCGGGGGCGGTACATGTATAGCAAACCCCCGGTATATAGCGCTAATAGGTTCTTGCCATTCCGGTCTGACTGACCGCAAATCTCTAATTGACATACAGCCACCTAGCTCTTGGAGATGATCAATAATTTTTTTACCCAGGGCACCGTCATATAGATATGAACTTCCTTGTGATGCGATACCTTCGAAGGTTTCAGCTAATTCGGGTTGTTTCAAAACCCATCCTTCGCAAACCTTTCCTGAGGGGTTACTATATATTCTGCTCCATTCGGGCGTACATGCCCTACTGGCGGTAGTATGAGCCATGTGAGCGTAGAGGGCTGATACAGGAAAACCATCACGCGCATGCCTGATGGCGGGGGATAAAACGTCCGGTAATTTTCTTCTGCCATAGGTATCTAGTAGTTCGCTCCAACCAGCTAAGTTTCCAGGTATCCCACTGGCAGAAGGCCCTGTCATGGTGTCTTCTCTAGTCAGGACATTTGACTTAAAATCAAATGGAACATTAGGCGTAAAATCAAGACATCTGACACGCTTTTCTGAACTAATCCAGCATGTTGCAACCCCCAACCCAGCTAAACTAGACATAAATGGCTCTACAACGTTTAATGTAGAAACCGTAGCAACCATGGCATCGAAAGCGTTGCCGCCACCTTTCAAGATTTCCGCCCCGGCTGCCGACGCTAGAGGGTGCGCAGAGGCAACCATTCCTCCTAAAGCTCTAGAAGGTGAATGAGTTAAGTTCATTTTCTTACCTCCAAAGTTCTTTTCTAAATACCTATCGAAATCTTCATTGAGAATGAAATGTCTAAGTCAGATTTCAATACCTTTTGAATGCGTGGATGGTACAAGGTTCTGCACCTGCTTCGAGCGTTTTTCAAGCCAGTATTCATAAGGGCTCGGCATGAGGCTATAAGAACTCGAGACTCCAAGCTTTTGGGCCGCATCAATTGGCCAATTTGGATTATGCATCGCCTCTCGCGCTATAGCAATGAGATCAGCCTTCTGTTTTTGGAGGATTTCTTCTGCTTGGTCAGCGTGCACGATCAAGCCTACAGCCATGGTACTTATTTTAGCCTCTTTTTTAAGTTTATCTGCATAGGGTACCTGATACCCATACCCAACCGGCCCGGCACTTACTACCGGCGCCCCTCGTATACCTCCCGACGAACAGTCTATCACATCAACACCTTTTTGCTTGAGTAGAACGGAAAGCCTAACATTTTCATCTGGTCCCCAACCTGCATCATCTTCAACCGACAATCTAACAAATAATGGCTTACCGTCGGGCCATTGTGAACGCACTGCCTCTGCGATTTCTAAAGCAAACCTCATTCTATTTTCTTCAGACCCACCGTATCTATCATTTCGACGATTAACATGAGGTGAAAGAAATTGGTGTATTAGATAACCGTGGGCTGCGTGGATCTCTAAGACGTCGAAACCGGCTTTGTTTGCGCGTTCAGCAGCATCTCCCCATTTTTGGACAATATCTTGGACTTCGTCGACGGACAGTGAGCGAGGGAGTGGATCTCCAGGGTCACCTTCGCCTGTTGAAGAAACTAATTCCCAACTGTCCCAGTCTTCAATTTCTGGCAGAGGGTCGAGAGGTTTTCCTCCCTCCCACGGCCGATACCTTCGAGCTTTCCTTCCACTATGACCCAACTGAATACCGGGGCAAGAGCCATACAATCTAATAAAGTCAGATAACTTTTTGAAGTGAGGGATAAATTCGTCGTTCCACAAACCAAGATCACCAACTGTTCCACAACCTCTTCGTTCTACTTTTGTTGACTCAACGAAAACAAGACCGGCTCCGCCTGCAGCGTAACGTCCAACACTCATCACATGCCAATCAGTAGGAAAACCCCTAACGCCCGAATACTGATGCATTGGAGCAATAACAACTCGGTTTTTAAGTTCTATATCTCTGAGAGTAAAAGGTGAAAATAAAAGAGGTGAATTCATAACTTTACCAAACTTTGTTTATAAATTTTTAGGACATCTCAAAAAGCAGCCCCCTACCCTTGATTTGGTCAGAAAGCTTTGCTGCTTTCATTGTTCGCCAAAATAATGATTGCGTGCTCGATGTAA
>NZGS01000146.1 GCA_002690995.1 Rhodospirillaceae bacterium | reverse complement strand
TACAGTATTATTGATGGCTAACCATGGCGCACTAACTCTAGGTGATACCGTTGCAGAAGCCTACGATCGCCTTTATTACCTTGAAAGAGTAGCGCAAGTTCAACTTTATGCAATGTGGACAGGCAGGCCACTTCGTAAACTTCCAGAGCCAATCATAGAAAAAACCTATAAGACATACGGCAACAATAAGATGCTTTATGGCGGCAGAAAAAACGCAGAGTGGCATTTCGATGCTCTAAAGAGAATTCTTGATCGAAAAGAGCCTGATTATGCGCATTGAAGGACGTCATTAAAACTGGGCCCTATATAAATATTAATTGCCTTGATTAGCAGAACCAGTTTCGACCATTTCTTTTATTTCCGCCTCTGAGTAGCCTAGCTCACCGAGTATTGAAAGTGTATTTTCACCGAGGCGTGGTGCATGACTTTGGGATATACGCCCACCACCACTAAAGGTATTTGCTGGTCTGGTTCGCTTTATTTTTCCTTCACTGGGATGATCTTCACTACCAAAGAAATTTACTTCGTTTAGATGCGGATCATCGAGAACATCTTCAATGGTATTATATCGCTGAGCTGGAACATCCTTTTCTTCAAAAATTTTAAGCCACTCATTCGTTGTTTTTTTTAAAAGACCTTCTTTTCTTACGACAAAATAGGCTTCTGCATTTGACGTTCGATTTGCTGCGGTATCAAAACGAGGGTCTGTCTTCAGTTCTGGACGTCCTATGGCATCGAAAAATGCAAAGGCCTGATCATTAGTATTGGGACCTACCGTTATAAAACCATCTTTGGTAGCCAAGGGGCGGTAATATGGGCTCAAAAGGCGCCCATCTCCCGTTGGTCCAACGGGTGGATCAAAAGTCCAAGCCCCCATGTGTTCAGACGTTACGAACGATGCCATATTTTCAAACATTGGCACTTCTATCGCTTCGCCAACTCCCGTCTTCTCTCGCCGATAAAGGGCGAACCCGATTACTTGAGCCGCAATTAAACCAGTTGTATGGTCCGTCATTACCATCGGAACAAAGCGTGGCTCGCCCGTTGCACGATGTAATGTAGCAGCTACGCCAGAAACACTCTGGATAATTGGGTCATATGCAGGCCGATTATAATAGCGGCCTCCTTTACCAAACCCAACGATAGAACAATAAATGAGCTTAGGGTTATCTTTTGCTAAGTCCTCGTATGCCAGTCCTGCTCGCGCTAGTCCCTGAGGGCGAACATTTGAAACAAAAACATCCGCCGTGGAAATTAATTTCTTTAACACATCAAGGCCCGCTTTTTTCTTTATGTCGAGGCAGATAGAGCGTTTATTCCTATTAAAATTCAGAAACTTACCAGACATGCCGGGATTTCTGCTACCTTTGGCCATTGTTCGCAAAAGATCGCCGGAAGGGGCCTCAACTTTGATAACATCTGCGCCATAATCAGCTAAAGTTCGACTGCATATGGGTCCAACAACTACCGTTGTTTGATCAATTACTCTTATGCCTTCGAGGGGCCCCCCGCTCATTTTTTAAAACCTAACTCCATAATCCCACATTGAGCACCGTCCTTATCAGACACCCAGCAATTCATGGTATTTTGATCCGTAATGGCTCCACATATGTCAATTGTGTCTCCCACATGAACAGGCCGCGTAAGCCTAACATTAAAAGTGTCAAGTTTATCGGGAGCTCTTTTCAAAGCCGACCCAACCATTAGCGTCATCGTAAGGCCACCATTTTGAACCGTCGCCGGATATCCCTCGATATCTCTGGAGTAATCTGCATCGTAGTGAATTCTATGTGCATTCCAAGTAATGGCTGAATACCTAAAAACCAGTGCCTCAGTGAGGGTAATAGTGTCCGACCATTCAGCATTAGCCGGCGCGTCCACCGGTGGAGTAACTTTACTTTTCTCACCAGGAGGTGGCATTTCCCGGTAAATTGCATCTGTCTCATCAGTCGCTATTACTTGTCCCTCGGTCTCAATCGTATCACGGAGGGTAAGAATGGCGATTCTACCCGTTCTAGCAATCTTAGGGGTAATAGCAATTACTTCAGTAGTGCGCTTCGCGGGCACTCCAGCCTTGAGCGTTCCCATAATATACACTCGCCGTCCGGCGCCCATTCTTCGAGGCAATGGGATAGGCGGAAGTACAACTCCTGGATTTGGATGCCCATCAGGCCCTATATCTGATTGCTTAGTTACATTTGGGAAAAACATACCAAACCAATGAGGCGGGAGGTGGGACCCAACTTTGTAAGCATTGAAGTCTTCATCCAACATACCCGCTATTCGCCTTACAACAGACAACGCTATTTCATCTTCCACGACACTTTTACTGCCAACAAACGGTTTCAACGCCTCAACTGAATTTATAAACTCTTCATCGCTTTGCATTAAATTCTCCTATCTGATTCGGCCAGAAATTATTACATTGTTAGCTATTTTAGTATCGCGATACTGATGACTACAAAAAAAAACGCGCCAACGAGAAACTAACGTCGACTTACGTTATACAATATTTTAGTACAAGAAATAGGAAAAATACCATGACTACCCAAATACCCAGAGGACCTCTACAAGGCGTCAAAGTTATAGACCTCACAACAGTGATGTTGGGTCCATTCTGCACTCAAATCTTGGGTGAAATGGGTGCGGACGTTATTAAAATCGAGACCCCGGAGGGTGATGTCAACCGTTGGACTGGAGCAGCTAGATCACCCGGGATGTCAACAGGACAACTTATCAAAGGGCGCAATAAAAAAAGTATCATTTTCAACCTAAAGGTCCCTGAGGCTCGAGCACCATTTGAGAAGTTGATAGAAACAGCAGATGTATTCGTCCACAACATAAGACCCAAAGCAGCCGCTCGGTTACGTATTGACTACGATACAATTTCTAAACTTCGACCAGACATAATTTATGCTTCGGCAACGGGTTTTGGTGAAGATGGACCATATGCTGACAAGCCTGCCTATGACGATTTGATACAAGCCGCTTCAGGTATCGCAAGCCTATATGGGCGAGTGACTGGTAGCCCAAAATATGCTCCGAGCGTTATGGCGGATAAGACTACTGGACTGTTTTTGTCAAACTATATTGTGATGGCTCTCTTTCATCGTGAAAGAACAGGGGAGGGACAGAAACTCCATGTTCCAATGTATGAATCTTTTGCTTCTTTTGTTGTCAATGAACATCTTCAAGGACAAACATTTGTGCCGCCAACCGGACCTTCAGGTTATAGCCGTTTGTTAACGACTAATCGGCGTCCTTATCAAACAAAGGACGGCTACATAAGCGTAGTTCCCTACACGCAAAAACATTGGAAGAATTTTTTCGAAGTAGCCGGTTCACCGCACTTGATTGACGACGAACGCTTCAAAAATCAGACTTTGAGAACGGAAAATATCGACGCTTTATACCAAATTGTATCAGACACTATTTTATCTAAAACAAGCCAAGAATGGTTGGTCATTTTTGAAGAAGTTGATATCCCCGCCGGTCCTGTCAATTCACCAGAGGACCTTCTTAACTGCCCTCACTTAACAGCTGTTAAAATGTTTCCAGAAGTTGATCATCCCACAGAAGGACGCATGAGGCACATAAAAGTTCCTGTCAGCTTCTCAAAAACACCTGGGGGCCTTTATGAGCACGCAAAAGTTCTTGGTGAAAACACTGAGCAAATTCTTTCCGATTTAGGGTTATCCGATACGGATATCAGCGATTTATATGCATCTGGAGCCATCGGGGTGCCTCCCAAACGATTATAGCTTATCTAGGTAANGGAAATTCAAGCATGCAAATTTACAGGAATATAACAAATATTCCATTGACNGAGATAAAGGACACCGTATCAACATATGAGAGCGCGGGTTACAGTGGTNTNTTAACAACCGAATTAAAACACGACCCCTTTCTTCCGCTTGGCATCGCCGCAGTTCATACAAAAAAAATAAATTTAGCGACAGGAATAGCTGTATCCTTCCTGCGCAGTCCAATGGCTGTTGCCAATTTAGGATGGGATTTGAATGAGGCATCCAAAGGTCGATTTACCCTAGGTTTAGGAACGCAAATCCGTGCGCATAATGAGAAACGCTTCAGTGCCCCCTGGTCGCCACCAGCACCAAGGATGAGAGAATACATAAAAGCTTTGAAGACAATATGGCGGTGTTGGAAATATGGAGAAAAGTTAGATTTTAAAGGCAACCACTACAATTTCACCTTAATGACGCCAGAGTTTGTTCCTGAGAACTCCGATCTAGCATTACCGCCGGTAACACTCGCGGCTGTAGGCCCATTTATGTTAAAAACTGCCGCAGAAGTTGCTGACGGGGTTCGACTGCATGGCTTTTGCACACAAAAGTATTACGAGGAGACAATATCACCAAAGCTACAGGAAGGACTAGTTGCATCAAATCGTAGTCGTGACAACTTTGAAGTTTCTGGTGGTGGCTTTCTCGCTACTGGACCAGACGATGAGTCTGTTGCAAGAGCAGCTGAGATCGTGCGCTATCGTGTAGGATTTTACGGCTCAACGCCGGCATATTGGCCCGTGCTTGAAACGCATGGCTATGGTGATCTTGGGCGAAAATTGAACGCCATGACAAAAAATGGTGAGTGGGACAAGCTTGCGGCTGAAATAACCGATGATGTTTTGAACTTATTTTGCGTTACCGGCCGGTACGATGAGTTGACACATTTAGTAAAAAATAGATTTTCTAATATGTGCGACGTAATATCGACTGGACTTAACGAGGATTTCCCACCAGATTTAATACAAGATCTTAAAAAGATAGAAACGCCATTCGAAAAGTTTGAAACCCAAAAAAAGCTGATGTGCCCTTAATTTGATAGTATTGCCCACAAGGAAGGATAATTAGAATGAAATTTAGCTTTTCTGAGGAACAGGAGGAATTCAGATCGTTTCTCAGGCGTTTTTTAGAAGAAAAATCACCTACAACCGAAGTCCGTCGTTTGATGGCTACGGATGCGGGTTGGGAGAAAGAGCAATGGCGAAAGGTCAATACTGAATTAGGTTTAACTGCTATTGCAATACCGGAAGAATATGGCGGCCAAGGCTTTGGCTTATCGGAGCAGTGTATTGTTCTAGAGGAAATGGGGCGGTCTCTGCTGTGTGCGCCATATTTCTCATCGGCGGTCTTGACCGCAAACGCGATACTATACGGAGCATCTGAAGAATATAAGAAAAAATACCTTCCTGAAATTGCATCGGGTGACCTCACGGCTTCTCTGGCTTTTACTGAGGAGACGGGAGCTTGGGGCATCTCGTCGATGAGTATGTGTGCTGAAAAAACTGAGAATACATACCGCCTCACAGGCGTAAAAAGCTTTGTGCTAGACGGCCATATGTCAGATTTAATTATTGTATTAGCAAAAGTAAATGATAATTCAGGGTCCCAACGACTTGCACTCTTTTCAGTTGATAGTACGGCGACTGGATTAACAAAAAACCTACTCAATTCTACCGATCAAACAAGAAAACTCGCAAAATTAATGTTCACTGACGTTGAAGCGACTTGTATTTCCAGCGAAGACGACGTCACTGAGGCTATGCAAAAAACATTTTTGAAATCTTGTATTGGCCTTTCTAATGAGATGGTAGGGGGAGCTGAAAGACTTCGTGAAGACACGCTAGAATATGTCAAAATGCGAATGCAATTTGGGCGATCAATAGCGTCATTCCAAGTTACTAAACACAAAGCTACTGATATGCTTGCTGATGTAGAACTTGCAAAGTCAGCGGCTTATTACGCTGCGGCGGCGTTTGATGATGGTGAGAGCGATATAGCGGCAACTGCATCTATAGCCAAAGCCTCTGCGTCTGAAGCTTATATGCAAACAGCAATTAACGCTGTTCAAATGCACGGGGGTATTGGTTTCACATGGGATAACGACACCCATCTTTGGTTTAAAAGAGCAAAAAGTTCAGAAGTATTTTTAGGGACAGCAGATTTTCATCGTGAGTTGATGATGCAGTCTTGGGATCAATAAGGAGAGTTATTTATGTCAATGAATGAAGAGCAAGTCCGCAACGAAGTGCGTGAATGGTTAAAGGAAAACTGGAGCCCCAATCTCGATTTAGTGGAATGGCGCTTAAAGCTTGCCGACTCTGGTTGGGGTATGGCTAATTGGCCGGCTGAATGGTATGGCCGCGATCTACCGGTTAGTTTAGTCCCGGCTATAGAAGAAGAATTTAATAAGATTGGCGCTTTAACAATTCCCAAATCTGGAATACGAATGTTAGCGGCTGCGACTATTCTTAACCATGGCTCTGACATGCATAAAGAAAAGTTTTTAAAACGCATAATTACTGGGGAAGACGTTTGGTGCCAATTATTTAGTGAACCCGGTAGTGGCTCAGATCTCGCCGGAGCAACCACAAAAGCAGTGATGGTAGGCAATAAATGGGTGGTCAATGGCCAGAAAGTTTGGACTACGAGCGCTCATAAAGCCCACTGGGGCTTATTATTAGCTCGAACTGATATGGATGATACAAAACATAGGGGACTATCCTATTTTATCATTGATATGAACCAGCCAGGCGTTGAAACCCAACCGTTAATGCAAATGAATGGCCATGCCTCGTTTAATCAGGTTTTCCTGACAGACGCGGAAGTGCTGCCCGATTTTCAAGTTGGGGAACTAGGCGATGGTTGGCAGGTAGCCACCACTACGCTGATGCACGAAAGACGCGCCGCCGACTCACTTCGCTCTTGGGGACAGGCTTCAAAGGGAGATGGACCTATTTATGATCAAGAGCGAGTTGAAACTGAAACCACAATGCAACCTTATAAATGGTACCCGCAGCGGGCTGGTAGGGTTGACCTGATTATGGACCGGGCAAAAGAAACCGGTGCGATTAAGGATCCAGCCATTCGGCAGGAAATAGCGAAGCTCATGACTTTACATAAATCAGCCGAGTGGACAGCACGTCGCGCTAGGGCGGCACAAGAGCAAGGGAAGCCACAAGGGCCAGAAGGCTCCCTTGGCAAACTAGCAGCCAGTAATGTCGCTAGAGCTGCCGCGAAAGTACACACGCTCATAAGCGGTGCCAATGCGATGCTAACTGGCGAAGACAGTCCTATGGATGGTACAATCGCTGAAATCCTTGTTTCATTTCCAGCATCCTCCATAGCCGGCGGCACCGACGAAATACAAAAAAATATTATATCAGAACGAGTATTAAATATGCCTAAGGAAACCCGTTTTGACGCAGATAAACCGTTTAAGGATATACCAAGAAATACAGTTTCTTAATAAGCAGAACAATTGGTTGCGAGGTACTGCGGCAAAAGAAAATGTCCAGTACCCGACCCCCCCACTTTTCAAGTTATCCTATTCGTTATCGGAACTCTTCACCCTATATCGCCAAGCAAAGGTCAGCGTAATCAGGCATACTATCGGCAGAAATGCCGCCACTAAAATGACTAGACCATAGTCAGATGCTTCCCACAATAACGAGGCAATCGTAGGTGAAACAGCTGACCCCAGCATGAACCCAATGGCTAGAAAACCAGCTATAATTCCAAAATTTTGACGACCTAATAATTGAGCGATTATTGTGGGCCGGATAATACTGAAAACGCCGTACCCTGCGCCTTGACCTATAACAAATACAGCAATAGCAAAAGGGATCGCATTACTATAATAAAGGGCCAGCCCAGCTATAAATATCGAAAGAAACGATACAAGACATGTCGCTAAGACAGACACATGACGCTCAAATATTGTCATGATCACACGACCGGCCACTTGCATTGGACCTATCATAGAGGCCCCAAGAACGGCCATCTCCGCAGTAAACCCTCTACCAATTAATATTGGAAGCATATGCGTCGTTATCATTCCGTGCGCGCAAGCTGCAAGAGTGAAAGTCACGGCAATAAGCCAAAAAGTCCACGTTTTGGCCACCAGCATCGCCTTGCGCGCGGTAGGACTTGGTGATTGCCGTTTTTCTCTTGCGTAATAAGCTGCCTGATTCGAGCCATAGATTATGAGGGGAACTGCTACCGTGACTATAATCACGCCAAAAATAATTAGAGCTATACGCCAATCGAAAAACTTTATCAAAATATGTGCACCTGGAAATGAGATAGTCGATGCAAATCCTGCGATAAGTGTCACATAGGTAATTGCTCTCCGCGCCTCCAGGCCCATTGTATAAGTTAT
>NZGS01000145.1 GCA_002690995.1 Rhodospirillaceae bacterium | reverse complement strand
CGTTAAAGTCACTGTGGAAGACGAGACAGTAATTGTGGATTGGGAAGGAACCTCTAAGCAAGTGCCTGGGGGTATAAACCCATCTTTTCCCTTTACTAAATCTTGCGCTTACGCAGCTTTGAGGTCAATCCTTGATGCAGATATCCCAAACTGCGAGGGTTTTTCTCGGCCAATAACGGTCAGAGCTCCCTTGGGGTCATTACTAAATCCAAAATTCCCTGCACCTTGTGGAGCAAGGGGAATCACAGGCTATAGAATGATCGATTGCTTATTTGGTGCTCTATCGAGTGCGGTACCGGATAACGTTACCGCAGATACTACAGGTGGTTCTACGTTGCCAACAATTTCAGGTTATATAAATGGTAAGGCCTATGTTTTTTGCGAAACGTTTATGGGAACGTGGGGAGGTACTAGTAAACATGATGGGCAAGAAGGGGTGCCACATATGGGGGCAAACCAATCGAACGTTTCGGTCGAAATGATAGAACAAGATTATCCAATTAGAATAAATCAGTATGGTTTAGTTCCTGACACTGGAGGGGCAGGTCAATATCGGGGTGGTCTAGCATTAATGCGCGAATATGAGTCATTGCACGATGGTGCGCTGTTAAATGTTCGATCTGACAAAAGAGATTTTCCACCGCATGGGCTTTTCAATGGAAAGAATGGTAAACCTTCAAAAAACATTCTAAACCCGGACAGTAAACACAAAATTTTACCGGTCCTGATGACTGAGGTGGAAACACTAAATCGAGGAGATGTTTTTAGACATATCTTGGCTGGTGGCGGAGGCTATGGAAACCCTCTAAAAAGGACACCAGAGTTGGTCTTAAAAGATGTTATTGAGGAGAAAGTGACAATTGCTGGTGCAAGAGAGGATTATGGCGTTGTTATCATAAAAAAAGCTGACGAATTCATAATAGATTCTATTGCGACTAAAAAATTACGCACCCAACACACTATTTAGGTAAAATTTTATGGGCTAAATTCTATAACCTGTAAAAATTGCTGAACACGGAATTACAACATGATTTTATACACTGATGCCACAACGCCATTTGGGCGAAAGTGCGTAATAGCGGCTTTGGAGCGTGAAATTCCTCTCGAGGAACGTTTTATTAAATTATCTGAACCAGGAGATTTTCTAGACGTTAATCCGTTGAATCAAATACCAGCACTTTTTGTTGAACGTGGGAAGTGTTACTTCGATAGCGACGTAATATTAGAGTATCTAGATACGTTACATGAGAATAGCCCACTGATACCAGAACTGAATAAATTTGAGTGTAAAACGGCGATCCATCTTGCTAACGGCATTATTGAAAGTACGTTACTACGGACAATGGAGTTGCGCCGCCCAGAATGCCGGCAAAGCAAAACCTTCGTTAATCATCTAGAAGCCAGAGTTATGCGGGGCATAGAGACAATGGAAAAAAAACGTCAAACAAAAATAGGTGATTGGCTTAATGGCGAGGAGATAACCACTGCCGTTGCACTTTCTTATGTGGATTTTCGTTTCTCCACGGAGTGGCGAAAAACTGCTCCAACACTAGAGACTTGGTTTGAGAGAGTCTCTTGTCGAAAATCGATGGAACTTACCGCCCCAACTAGAGAGCGACCTATTGCGATGATTGATAAGATACGAGTGTAAAGGCATGAATGAAAGTAATCTATGGTCGTTAAGTGCGACTGAGCTGAGAAAGGCTTATGTGAAGAGAACACTTTCACCTGTAGAGGTATTAGCGTCCTATCTTGGCCGGATCACAACGTTAAACCCTAAGGTGAATGCTTTCCATCTTTTGGTGGAGGAAAATGCGCTGTTAAGCGCAAAGAAAAGTGAAGAGCGCTGGTTAAAAGGTTCACCTTTAGGATTAATGGACGGCATTCCAACCGCAATTAAGGATGGTTTGTTTATGTCGGGCATACCAATCTATAGAGGGTCCTTAGCAAATGACGCACAGTCTAATATTCCAACCAAAAATGCGCCGGTGGTAGATAGAATGATCGGTAGTGGTGCTATTATCTTGGGAAAAACGACAATGTGCGATTACGGTATGCTCGCGTCCGGTTACAGTTCTAAGTTTGGTCCTACTCGAAATCCTTGGAACCTAGATTTTAACTCAGGCGGCTCTAGCTCCGGTTCAGCTGCTGCAGTAGCCGCTGGAATGTGCCCTGTTGCAGTGGGAACAGACATTGTTGGCTCAATAAGAAATCCGGCATCTTTTTGCGGATTATATGGTCATAAACCAAGCTTTGGAAGAGTGCCGTTTTATCCTCAGACTAGTCCTGCGGTCTGTGCTGGACCAATTTCAAGGAGTGTGGAAGATATGGCGCTTCTGCTTAATGTTATTTCAAGTCCCGATAGTAGAGACCCATCGGCATTACCTTATCATGAGATCGACTACATGGAGGCAATCAAGGGTGATGTGGCAGGACTGAAAATTGGCTTTATGCCCGATATAGGTTTCGGGCCGGCACCAGATGATGAGGTTTTAAAATTATGCTGTGAGGCGGTAAAGTCATTTAAGAAGATGGGTAATCAAATCACTGAAATTAATGCGCCTTTTTCGCAAGAAGACATCGCCAAAGGTGAAAATTTCTATAGAACACGCGCGCTGGCCGAATTATCTCTGCTGCCCCCTAAAGTACAGGCAAATGGTAAAGTTATTAACGAATGGGCCCAGAAGGCAGAAGATTATAGTGGAGTTGATCATTATAGAGATTACCTTGGAACTCAGGAGCTCCGATCAAGGATGTTTGAGGTCATAAAGGATTATGATCTGCTTATGCTCCCCACAGTCCCCATACCACCATATATGGCGGAGAATCCCGGTTTAGATAATGGAGATATTTTTGCCCCTTGGTGCAATACATTTGTTTTCAACTTAACCCAGCAACCCGCCTCATCGGTACCCTGCGGGAGAACATCTGCAGGGCTTCCAGTAGGCCTTCAGATTGTTGGTCGGCCTCATGATGACGTCGGGGTACTCCGTGCCGCTAAAGCCTTTGAGAATACAGAAATGTATAAAGTTAGAATACCCTTAGATTAGTACTCCTCTATTTAAATTTAAGTGATTTTTGGTCGAAAAATCAGATGCTCAGCGTTACAGATCTGCACAATTGCTAGTTGCTTGCTCGTGTGAAAAGAAATTTTTTAAAATAACCTAAAAAAGAAATAAATTTCTAAAACGGATGTCAAATGCGGATATTGGAGACTTTTTGTTTTGTGAAAGTTTTCTTTGAGTTTATCTAATACTGAATTGTAATGTTTAGGACGGGCAACGTTATGTCGGTTAAAAATGGCTTCATAGACTGTATAGGAAATACGCCACTAATTCGTTTGAATAAAGCGTCGGACGAGACAGGTTGTACTATATTAGGAAAGGCAGAGTTTCTTAATCCGGGTGGATCGGTAAAAGATAGAGCTGCACTAGGAATAATTAGAGATGCGGAGAGAAACGGTTTGTTAAAGCCTGGTGGAACGATTGTAGAGGGTACCGCCGGGAACACAGGTATAGGACTAACGCTCTTAGCTAAAGTTCTCGGATACGAATCAATCATTGTAATGCCAGAAACGCAGAGTCAGGAGAAGAAAGATACGCTCCGTTTATGTGGTGCTGATTTGCGATTGGTTCCTGCTGTTCCGTATAAGGATCCAGGTAACTATGTAAAATATTCTCAGCGATTAGCAAAAGAACTTTCAACTTCAAATGGAAAAAGTGTTATATGGGCAAACCAATTCGATAACGTGTCAAACGCCATGGCGCATTATGAAACCACTGGTCCCGAAATTTGGGAGCAAACAAATAAAAAGATTGATGGCTTTGTTTGTGCAGTTGGTTCGGGCGGAACACTGAGCGGTATAAGTAAGTACCTTAAGGAATGCAGTGAAAAAATCCAAATTGGGCTTGCTGATCCGGAAGGTTCGTCCCTTTTTAATTACTATACTAAAGGAGAATTATTTTCTGAGGGAAGTTCGATTTCGGAGGGAATAGGGCAGGGACGCATTACCAAAAATTTAGAACTCGCGGAAATAGATGATTGTTTTCAGATTTCAGATAGAGATGCTCTTCCTTTAATTTTTGATCTCTTTCAAAATGAAGGGCTTTGCATGGGAGGCTCCACTGGCATAAACATAGCAGGTGCCATAAAGATGGCTAAAAAAATGGGGCCTGGGCATACAATAGTAACAATTCTATGTGATTATGGACATCGGTATCAAAGCAAGATCTATAACCCAGAATTTTTAAAAGAGAAAGATCTGCCGGTTCCTAGTTGGCTGAATTAAATAGAGATGCGCTACAAATGTTAAATTCGAAATTAGATGCTCCTAGTAATAACGAGGACATATGGTTAGCGCTTTGTAACGAAGCAAAACTATGGTCAGCCGCTGAGCCAACATTAGAGACGTTATTTCAAAAAAATATCCTCCAGCAAAAATCGTTCCAATCAGCCCTAGTAAAAGTAATTTCAACAGAATTGAGTACAGATCACGATGATTACATCGCAATACAAAAAGCAGCTGATGATGCTTTAAACAGTGATCCACTCTTAGAGAAAGCGGCAACGGCGGATCTCTCTGCAACGATAGAACGGGATCCTGCATGCCATAGTTATTTAAAACCATTTTTGTTCTACAAAGGATTTCAGGCCATTCAAGCGTACCGATTAGCTAATTGGCTGTGGAAAATGGAAAGAACGGTCTTGGCTGAATTTATACAGGGTAGGGTATCCAAAGTTTTTCAGGTAGATATTCATCCTGCTGCAACAATAGGTCATGGAATTATGGTAGATCATGCAACAGGTGTGGTGATTGGTGAAACTGCAGTGCTAGGGAATGATGTTTCGCTCTTACATGGAGTGACGTTAGGAGGGACTGGTAAAGAACCAGGCAATCGTCATCCAAAGATTGGTTCGGGCACTATGATTGGTGCCGGGGCCTCTATCCTTGGCAATATTACTGTTGGTGAGTCGTGCAGGATTGGCGCTGGCAGTGTTGTATTGAAAGATGTGCCAGACAATACTTCGGTAGCAGGTATCCCGGCCAAGGATTTAGGGGAAGCAGGGAGTGAACTGCCTGCAATTACTATGGAACAGAAATTTTGAGGTAAATAGTTCTTGTATCAAGTTGAGAAAACTCAAAAAATTTATTCGCCGTTGATGTGAATATAATAATGTTGCAACTTCATATTTTAAGTAGTTTTTGGCAAGATTAGGCAGACATATCAATTGAGGTAATATTGGTCTTATATGACGCGAAGGCTTCTAAGCAATTAGACGCTGCTGTACTAAAAACAGGAATTCATGAAGTGTTACTAATGATGCGGGCTGCATCGAGTATTTTCAATGTTGTAGAAAATTTGACAAAGGTAAACCGTGTTATTTCTATAGCTGGTCCCGGTAGCAATGGTGGCGATGCATATGGTGTCGCAATTCTAAGCGCAATAGCCGGAAAAAGCACAAAAATATTCTCTATTAGTGAGGTTTCTGGCGAATCAAAGAAAATTGCCGATTTTTGTGGTGAGTTAGGTGTTGTGAAACTTAAATCACTTCCGGAGCCAAGTGAGATATCAAGTGATGACGTTATTATTGATGGTTTGTTTGGATCAGGTTTGAACAGACCCCCAACTGGCTCCTTTGCAGATGCCATTGACTGGATGAATTTATCTCGTCGAAACGGGGCAAAGGTCATCGCGATAGATGTTCCATCTGGCTTAAACGCGTCAAATGGGTCCACTCCCGGGGTTGCTGTAAAGGCAGATTTTACAGTAATGTGCTTGTCTTCGAAGCAGGGCTGTTACACGGATAAAGCACCTGATTTATGTGGAAAGCTACTTTTTGCGAACTTAGGAATCGAAAAACCAGAAAACTATACTGATCCAACCGCGTTTCTTATGGAAGGTCCAAACTATGGTGTCATTAATAGACCCCGGGTGGGGCATAAGGGAAGCTTCGGGAATGTTTTAGTTATTGGTGGTTGGCCGCCTATGCAAGGGGCGGGAGGCATGGCAGGTTTAGCAGCTTTAAGAGCTGGAGCAGGCAAAGTATACGTTTGCGGTCCTTCCTTCCCAGAATGCCCTCTCGAACTAATATCAATCGAGCGGAAATTGGATTGCGTTGACGAAATATTACAGAGTATGGATGTTGTGGTAGCGGGCCCAGGATTAGGCGCCGGCGCCGGCGTGTTTCTCGAGAAGATATGGCGCAGTGATCGTCCACTTGTACTTGATGCTGATGGGTTAAATTGGTTGTCAGAAGCCAATTTAGATAAAAGAGAAGCCGAGTGGATAGGGACGCCACATCCAGGAGAAGCGCGTAAATTGTTAGGTAAGAATATAGACGATCGGTTTACTGCAGTGGAGAGGTTATACGATCTTTACGGTGGTCTCTGGGTGCTAAAGGGCGCGGGAACGCTGGTTGGGCCCAACCCCATTTATGTGAACCCATTTGCCGATAGCATTCTCGCAACAGCTGGTTCGGGCGATGTATTAGCTGGGGTTATCGGTGGACTACTCGCTCAAAAATCTGCGTCGCCTGCGCAAACGGGAGTTTATATACATTCTAAAGCGGCTGAGTTACTTAAAAGACAAGGAAAAACAACCATTGTTGCGACGGATCTATTGGATGCAGTGAGCAAAGTGATTACCGTCGGCGATAACTAGTGGCGGCTACGCTGATCTAGTATAAATCCGACGGGCACTCTACAATAGACGATATTGCGTCTTTTATGCTGCCGAGGGCTCGTGCCTCTAATTGCCGAACACGCTCTTTACTAACACCAAATTCCTGACCAAGGGACTCAAGGGTCACTTTCTCATCACTTAATCTTCTGCGTTTAATAATTGTGTATTCTCGTGGACTTAGTTCGGCCATAGCCCGAGCAATGATATCGGCTCTAATCTTGGCATCGGTGCTTCCACTTAAAATCACTTCTGGATTTGGCCTTTCGTCGGCCAAAAGATCTTGCAGCTCAACTCCACTTTCATCGAATGCAATAGCGTTCAGGGACTGGTCGCTTTTTTCTAATCTTCCGGTCATATAGTCAACATCTCGAACAGGAACCTCGAGTTGCTTTGCAATCTCCTCGGACATGTTGTCATACGGAAGTGACGAAGATTGTTCTTCTAATTTAGTTTTTAAACGGCGCAGGTTAAAGAAAAGTTTACGCTGGGATGATGTGGAACCGATACGAACCATGGACCAATTTCGTAAAATGTATTCTTGGATAGCGGCTTTGATCCACCAAGCGGAGTAGGTTGAGAAGCGGACGTCGCGATCGGGGTCGAACTTGTCGGCGGCTTGCATAAGACCCACATTTGCTTCTTGAATAAGATCGCTAACAGGTAAACCAAACTTTTTATATTTGAGCGCAGAGCTCACGGCCAAACGGGAGTATGCACGTATCAATCGATCCAAAGCCCTTGAGTCTCGGTTGTGTTTCCACGCTCTCGTCAACTCCTGCTCATCCTCTTTAGTGAGGAGTGGTTGCTTCATTGCCTTTCTTATGAAGTCTGATTCCCCGGATTTTAAACTGCTGTTCGGCAAACTTTGTGTTGTGTAAGTCATGATTTCTCCTACCTTATGTAACAATTACGAGAAGTCACAACCTCTGGATCACACTTTCTGGTTGAAAATCTTCGTTTAAACCTTATCTCGGAAATGGGTAAAACTATAATGTTACTCGTCGCAGTCTACTTGGTTGAATACGTTGGCGAGTGATTACACTAACATAATCCTTTATCGTCTGTCGTGAGGTCGCATGTCTAAAATATTCCCGGTTGGGGGCGTTGCTGTTATTTTAGGTTCGTCTGGTGGCATTGGAAAAGCGATTAGAGACAATCTCGTCAATCAAAAGATTTTTTTCGACGTTATTTCAGCTAGTAGAGAAACGAGTCCAAACGTTGATTTAAAAAGCGAACGGTCGATTATCGATTTAGCTGAAGCCATAAGGCAAAGAGATCGCGAAGTGAGGTTAGTAGTCGACGCAACCGGGTTGTTGCACAATGAAAACATTTTCCCAGAAAAAAATCTACGTTCGCTGACACAGGAAGCACTATTAGAAAATTTTCTCGTTAACGCGATTGGACCGGTACTTTGTTTAAAACATTTAAGCCCACTTTTTCCGAGAGTGGGTAAATCAGTATTTGTCAGTCTGTCAGCGCGAGTTGGTAGTGTTGAAGATAATCAATTGGGGGGGTGGTATAGTTACCGTGCATCAAAGGCGGCTTTAAATCAATTAATTAAAACAGCATCGATTGAATTGGCGCGTGGTCTGCCGGACCACGTGTCAGTTGCAGTTCATCCTGGTACGGTAGCAACCAAGCTCTCCAAACCCTTTACGAAGGCTGGATTGAGACTTCTAACACCGGATGAAGCTGCAGCTAAACTATGGAAGGTGATAGAAAACTTAGAACGATCAGATACAGGTAAATTTTTTGATAACGATAAAAGATCTATACCGTGGTAATATTTAAGCGCCGGTCTGCACCATTACAAAAAAATTAGTGATTTTAACACTCAGAATGATCCAATCTGGAAAGTTGACCGTAAACCACATATGAGTGTAGATGTAGACACAATTTCCGAACGTCAGAATTCGGTTTCAAAACGATCTCAAGTTGGAAAACCTCCGTTTTCTGTAACGGTTTCGAAAGAGGGATTGATGGAAGTTGGGCTTAAAGTGGAAAGTGTCTACAGGGATGAGCAATCGAGGTGGATTGTTGCCGTAGCAGAAAGTCGCGATAAAAAGGCTTTCAAGCAATTATTCAACCATTTTGCCCCGAGAATAAAAGGTTTCTGTCAAAACAATGGTTCTACGTCCGACCGAGCAGAGGAGGTGGTACAAGAAGCCTTCGTTAATATTTGGAGAAAAGCTAACCTGTTTGACCCAAAAAAGGCTAGCGCTGGTGCTTGGATATTTGCAATCGCTAGAAACGCTCGAATAGACTTAATAAGGAAAGAAAATCGTCCAGAAGCTGACACGACTGATCCATTTTTCGAACAGAACGAGCCCGAAAGCCCACTGGCGGTTTTAGAAGCGGAACGTAAAAGTAAGCTTCTTCGTGACTTTGTTAGAGACTTGCCAGCTGAACAACAGCAGGTTTTAAAGTTGGCTTTTTTTGAGGAAAAGCCACATTCTGAGGTTGCTGAAGAACTTGGG
The DNA here is from genome assembly GCA_002690995.1 of Rhodospirillaceae bacterium. Lineage (GTDB taxonomy): Bacteria > Pseudomonadota > Alphaproteobacteria > Thalassobaculales > Thalassobaculaceae. The sequence continues at coordinate 3,338 of NZGS01000145.1, read as the reverse complement.
ATACCTTTGGGGACAGTCAAATCGAGAATAAGGCTAGCCTTTAAAAGGATAAGAAGTGAGTTTGGGGAAATATGATGAAAATTACACACCATCTTAGTGAGGAACTTTTACTAGATTACTCTTCGGGTGCACTCTCTGAGGGTTGGAGCATAGCCGTAGCGGCGCATCTGTCAAAATGCTCACACTGTAGAGCCTTGCACGCTAAATTAGAGGAAGTAGGGGGCGCGCTATTAACAGACTCTGCCCCTGAAGGTTTATCCTATGACATTTTTGAGAACGTGCTAAATCGTCTTGACGAGGGCGGGGCATCTGTAGGTAACGAGGTTAGAAAAAACATTGAATGGGCTAGGAGGTACGGTATTCCTGCAGTAGTCACTGATTACTTGGCTGCCGATACAAAAAAACTACCATGGAAAAGTCTAGGTTTGGGAGTAAGTCAGGTTGTGTTGGAGACCAAAGACACCACCGCAACTGCTCGGTTACTGAAGATACCTGCTGGTAAGAAGGTTCCTCACCACAGTCATAACGGGAGAGAGTTAACGGTTATCTTTTCTGGTGGCTTTACTGACGAGACGGGAAATTATGGTCCAGGCGATATTCAGGAGATACACGGCAACGCAGAACACCAACCTTGGGTGCGTGAAGAAGAAGACTGCATTTGTCTTGCAGTGACAGAGGCGCCACTTAAGTTTTCAAATGTTGCGGTTAGGTTGGCGCAGCCCCTGATAGGTATTTGATCAGACTGCGATACGCGGAGAAATCTCGCCAAATTAATATTTCGCTCTCGGCGGCTAACAAATTGATAGTCGGATGTTAGTTGTTTTCCTACAATCTTTTCTTTAAAACGCGTCTACATATTAGTTATGGCTACTTCACTTCTGCTTAGGATTTTGGACAAAATATAGCCCTTAATCGGTAGNTCTGAGGCTACGNACCCTCNTTTTATTTTTTTAGTACAGCGCCGAATATCCGCTTTTTTTCTAGTTTAAAAGGCTATTTGACCAGCTTCTTGTGGAGCTATACTGTTGTAATATAGCTTGGATATTCGAGGAATGTGATATGAAGGTAGCACTGAGCCCAATGGAGTTCGCTAAACGTGCGAGGCGGCTTTATTCTGAAAAAGAAGCGGTGGTAGACGGGAACCTTCGTTTCACATATGAGCAATTTTTTACTCGTTGTGATAAATGGTCAGCCGCACTGCAGAATATGGGGGTCGACCATGGCGATAGAGTCGCTTATATAGCCCCTAACACTCATACGCACTTAGAAGGATACTACGCGGTTCCGCAAATGGGAGCTGTTCTTGTCCCGATCAACTATCGTCTCTCCGCAGATGACTTTGAATATATATTAAATCACTGCGGTGCTAAAATTGTCTGTGTTCACCCAGACTATTTTGATGCGGTAGATGGAATTAGGGATAAATTAGCATCTGTCGAAACATTTATTGCATTAGAAGGCGAGAAGCCTGGTTGGCAAGAATATGAAAAACTAATTGAAAATGAAAATGGTGCTTTTCGGAAAAATGAAATTGAAGAGGATGATCTTTTAACGATCAACTATACTAGCGGAACTACGGCTAGACCAAAAGGCGTCATGATTACTCATCGTAACGCCTACATGAATATCATGGGCACCTTGGTTCATCATCATTTGACACCAAATGACAGATATCTTTGGACGCTGCCGATGTTTCACGCGAACGGCTGGACATTCACCTGGATAAATACGGCAAGAGGCATGGCGCATATATGCCTTAGAAAAGTCGAACCGGAGCTAATTTACAAATTAATCAAAGACGAAAAAATAACAATGTTCTGTGCGGCTCCAACGGTTTTAATTAGCATAACCAATGCTCCAGAACGCATTCGCGCTGATGCCCCAAAAGGAGTCCGTCTATTTACAGCAGGCGCCCCACCAGCGGCTGCAACAATCGAAGTCGTAGAGAGAGACCTTGGTTGGGAGCTCACACACGTTTATGGTTTAACGGAAACTACGCCCCTGATCGCAATATGTGAACCTCTACCGTCGCACTCCAATTTATCGGTAGAAGAACTCGCAAAAATAAAAGCCAGGCAGGGCGTCGAGCTAGTGAGTTCTGGAGAGCTGAGAGTAGTAGATGATGACGGTAATGAGGTTCCAAAAGATGGCAAAACACTTGGAGAAATAAGTGTGCAGGGTAATGTCGTTATGACTGGTTATTATAATGATCCGGAGGCAACGGCGGCAGCTATAAAAGATGGTTGGTTTTATAGTGGTGATGCAGCTGTGGTTCATCCTGACGGTTACTTGGAAATAAGAGATCGTTTTAAGGATGTAATAATTAGTGGCGGCGAAAATATCTCGTCAGTTGAAGTTGAGGGTTGTTTACTGCGTCATACGGCGGTTATGGAGGTGGCAGTTGTTGGGATTCCTCACGATAAATGGGGTGAGGCTCCCCATGCATTTGTGGTTCTTCAAGATGGAGGGAGCGCGACTGAGGATGAACTAAAACTCCATGTGCGTGAAAACTTGGCTCATTTCAAAACGCCTCAATGGATTAGCTTTGTTAATGACTTACCCAAAACGGCTACTGGTAAAGTTCAAAAATTCGTTCTTCGGGATGGTAAGGCGGCAATCTCAACCCAGTAGCTGACAGCAATACTATTGTTGCTAAAATAGCGCCCGGATGTTTGTGTATCGTTCAAATAATTCAAAAAGGGGGACAGCATGTCTGATAATATCGTCGACTTTTCTTTTTTAAAAGGCATTAAGGTTATCGATTTAACCCAATTTGAAGCTGGCCCTTCGTGCACCGAGACGCTGGCGTGGCTGGGTGCAGAGGTCGTAAAGATTGAAAATCCTAAAATGGGGGATCCTGGACGTCGGCTCCGACCGAATAAGCCCGATGACGATCCGTATTATTTTCATATGTTTAATGCAAATAAAAAGTCCGTGACAATTAACCTAAAGTCACCGGAAGGTCTTAAGTTAGTCAAAAGTATGATCAAAGAGGCTGACGTAATGATGGAAAACTTTGCTCCTGGAGCTATTGAGCGGCTTGGCCTGGGATATGAAACTGCAAAAAGTATTAACCCCAGCATTATTTATGCGCAGGTAAAAGGGTTTGGTATTGGAAGCCCTCATGAAAAGAATCTTGCGTTCGATATGATAGCCCAAGCATGCGGGGGTACTTTCAGTGTCACTGGCGAGTCCGATGGTCCCCCAACACGTCCAGGTATCACTTTAGGCGACACGGGGACAGGGATGCTCATGGCTATAACTATTTTAGGAGCGCTGTTTAAAAGAAAAGAGACAGGTGAGGGTCACTGCCTTCAAGTTGCAATGCAAGATGCGAT